>CAZQTQ010000081.1:0-13049 GCA_964596025.1 uncultured Rickettsiales bacterium | reverse complement strand
GACCTCCTTGTCGAAGTAGAGTTTGGCCGCCGCTTGCACGCCGTAGGCCCCGTGCCCCAGGAAGATCTGATTCAAGTAGAGGTAGAGGATGTATTCCTTTTCGAAGTTGGTCTCGATGCGCCCAGCGAGAATCGCCTCCCGGATCTTGCGCTTGAGCTTCTTCTCACGCGTCAAGAGGAAGGAGCGCGCCACTTGCTGGGTGATGGTGGAAGCTCCTTGGGCCATGCGGCCCTCTTGGATGTTCTTGATCATCGCCCGAACGATGCCCATGTAATCCAGGCCCTTGTGGTCCCAAAACCCGGCGTCCTCCGCAGCGACAAAGGCATTCTTCAGCTGGTCGGGAATCTGCTCCATCGAGGCGATGTAGCGCTGCTCCTCGAAGAACTCGCCGACGATGGCTCCGTTGGCATCACGCACGCTGGTGACGACGGGGGGCTCGTAGACTGCGAGGCTGTCCACGGAAGGCAGGCCTTGCCCGAAGTACCAATACACGGCGGCCGCGCCTCCAAGACCCAGAACCGCAGCCAGCACCGCAGCGGCCACCGCAATCCGCAGCGCCAAGGGGAGGCCGCGGGCCGCCTTCCTGCGGGGGCTTCGTCTCCGCTTCTTCTTGCCCCCACGGCGAGCCGTCTCCTCGCCGATTCCTTCGGGTTCGGCGGGGTCGGGGTGGGCACCGCTGGGCTCTGGCGGGGCGAGGTGGGACTGGGCGGGTGCTGCAGGTTCGGTGGCAACAAAGCCCGTGGTGTCATCGGCCTCCGGATTGGAAAACGGAGCGCTGTGCGACAGATCCGAACCATCCAGGCCGAACATTTTCTGGGTGTCCACCTTTTCGATCGGACGCTGTCCGCCTGCGCCAAGTTGCCGCCCTGGTCCGGACGGGCCGCTTGTCCCCAGACCGAGATCGCCGGGCTGCAGGCCTGGGCCCTCGGGGCCCATGGGCTCGCGCAGACGGGGAAGAAGCTGGGCCGTCGGCTGCTCCATCGACCCAACCGGCCCCGGACCATCCCCAGACTCTTCTCCCCGAGCACGCCGCGGCTGCGAGCTGAGGCGACCGAGGGTCGACATTTGCTGCGTGGGCGCCTCGTCGTCTTCGGTGTCGGGGGCCGCAGGGGCCTGCGGGCGAGCGGTGCCCGAAGGACTCCGGGACATCGTCGGAACCGAGGCGTGGGTTCGAACAGACTCGCGCGGGTCCGTTGGTTCCTCGGCCGCCGAGGGAGGGCTGGGGGTGCCCAGGGCAACCGCTCCGTCTGAGGGTCGGAGGTCGCCGTCGACGGCGGCCTCCCGCTCCAAAGTCACTCCCCGCGTCGCCAGCGCGTCTTTCACCTCTGCGGGGTAGGAGATGGTGATGACCGTCCGGCAGGTGCAGCGGTACTTCTTCCCCTCGGGCGGCAGCGGCTCCTGCAGGCGATAGGCGGTGCCGCAGGACGGGCATCGGGTCCGGAGAATCAAGAGGCGTTCCAAGGGGTAGTAGAGCCGAAGTGGTGGTTTTTTAGGCCCCAGGAGGGTTCCCTGTCAATGAGCAGCCGGGCTCCTACTGGCCGGCAGAGCGACAGGCCGCTCCCCGCGCAATGCTCTCCTCCCGCTTGCGCCTCCGGAGCGAGAAACCCAAGATTGGTGGGATCCAATGAGAAGAAGCTTCCCCCGATACCTGACCCTCGTTGCCCTCGTCCTCGGTCTCTACGTCGCGCTTTCCAGCTCTCCCTGGGGCCAGGGCGGCAACCTGGCCGGCTCCCCCCTCGATCTCCTCCACGACGGCCGGACCCCGGCCGAATACCGCCTCCGGGACCTGAGCTTCCTGCGCCTCGCGGCGCAGAAGATCAACACCGATTACGTCGACCCCACCCGCGTCAACCCACCCAAGATGCTGCGGGCCGGCCTGGACCAAGTCGCCCGGCGGGTCCCGGAGTTCCTCTACACCTTGGACGAGCGGAACGCACAGCTCGCGGTAACCGTAGGCGAGCACAACACCGTCTTGCTGGTGCCCGCCTTGGATAGCGTCTCCCAGTTGACCGAGCTGCTCAGCCACTGGGCCGCCTACCTCGACGACCACCTCGACAATGAGGTCGAACGCGCCGCCATCGAGTACGCCCTCCTCAACGGCATGCTCAGCACCCTCGACCCCCACAGCGTCTTCATCCCGCCGGACGACTACAAGGAGATGCGCATCCAGAACAAGGGGCACTTCGGCGGCCTGGGCATCACGATTGGGATCCGCGAGCAGCGTCTGACGGTCCTCTACCCCTTGAAGGACACTCCCGCGTGGCGCGCCGGCCTGAAAGCCGGGGACCGAATCGACCGCATTGGCAACGAGAGCACCGTCAACATGAGCCTCCAGGAAGCGGTCAGCTTGCTTCGGGGCGAGGAAGGGACGCCAGTCACCATCACCGTTTCGGACAATGCCGGACCGGATCGCGAGGTGACGATCACGCGAGCCCGCATCGAAGTCCCCTCCGTGGGTGTCGCCTACGCCGGAGACGGGGTGGGCCTCATCCAACTCTTCCACTTCAGCGAGGCGACGGTCGACAAGGTCGAGGACGCGCTAAGCGTTCTGGAGAAGAAGGCCATCGAGGACAAGAGGGGCCGGCTCCATGGCCTCATTCTCGACCTGCGCCAGAATCCCGGCGGATACCTCCGGCAAGCCATCGAGGTCGCAGACAAGTTCCTGCGCAGCGGCGTAATCGTCACCACCGCTGGCCTCGGTGGGTCCAACCCAGACATCACCCGCGCGACCCGATTCAGCACGGAAGACGACCTCCCCGTCGTAGTCCTCGTGGATCAGGCCTCCGCTTCCGCCTCGGAGATCGTGGCCGGCGCGCTGCGCAACCAGGACCGGGCGGTGGTCATGGGTGTGCGGACCTTTGGCAAGGGCTCGGTTCAAAACCTCTACGACCGCGAGTTCCCGGACGGCGCGCTCAAGCTCACGATCGCGCAGTATCTGACCCCGGGCGACGAGAGCATCCAGGGCGTAGGGGTGCAGCCGGACATCGAACTGCGGCCAGCTCTGGTCAAGAAGAACGACGACGGTCAGCCCGAGGTACGCCTCTACTGGCAGGACTTTGAACTCCGGGAAGAGAACCTCGACCAGAGCTTCGCTGATTGGGCCAAGCACGGGCAGAGTGCGGCCGAGTTGCGCAGCGTCTATTCGTCCAGCGCCTTCTGGGAGGACGAGAACAACTTGGCCACCCGGGAGGCCACGGCAGAGGACAGCCTCAAAGACCTGGAGGTTCTCGCTGCAAAGGCCCTGCTTCTGGCCCGCCCGAGCGCGTCCCGAAGCGAGATGCTCAAGGAGGCGCCCCGGGTCCTGGACCGCCAGTTCGGGGCCCGAGAGCGGGAGCTCAGCCACCGCTTCGCCGACCTGGAGATCGACTGGTCCAATCCTCCGGGAGCTGCGGCTCGGGGCGGCAAGCCCACTCCGGCCACCGTCGAGCTTCGGGTCGGCGGCGGCGACGAGGCTTTGGTCCCCGGAACTCCCACACCGGTAACCCTCACGGTGACCAACACCAGCAGGCACACCTTGCACCGGCTGCGGGCCGTCACTGAGGGCGAGTTCTTCCGGGGTCGGGAGTACTTCTTCGGCAAGCTCGCGCCGAACGAAACCAAGAGCTTCTCCGTGTCCGCCGAACCCGCGCTCTGGCTCCAAGCCCGAGTCTACGAGGTCAACTGGCAGTTCTTCACCGAGGGTGGACCGGCGCCCGAGCCCTTTACGGGTCGGCTACGCATCGAGCCAGTACCTCATCCCCGCTTCGCCTATAGCTGGCAGATCATCGACGACGGGTCCGGGCAGAGCCACGGCAACGGCGACGGCCTGATTCAGCCCGGCGAGGCCATCGACCTCCTCGTCTCGGTCCGCAACACGGGCAAGGGCGCGACCTCCGGTCTGTGGCAGGAGCGCGAGCGCGGGCTGACGAAAACCGCGACGGCAGATGGGACCGATGGAGAAGCACCGGCCGCCCCAGCAGAGGGAGGTGGAGCCGAAGCGGGGGATGGGGACGCCGCCAAGACGAACACAGACACAGACACCGACCTGGGAGGCTTCATCCGGCTCCGCAACAAGGCCGGCAAGAACATCTTCCTCGTGAAGGGATCGGACGAGTTCGCCCTGGAGCCGGGGGCAGAGAGCGACCACCGGCTGCACTTCCGCGTGGATGAGACCGCGGTGTCGGAGGCGGTACTCGAGGCCGAGCTCATGGTCGGGGACCGGAGATTCTACGAGTTCGTAAGCACCGACCTGGAGCTGCCCCTGTACAGTCCATCCGATCCCATCGCCGCCATGGAACGCAACCTGAAGCCGAAGTCGGGGCAGGTTTGGGTGCGCGGCGGCGCCTCCGAACGCAGCGAAATCGTGGGCTGGGCCGAGGGCCCACTCACCATCGACGGCCGACTGGGTAGCTGGGTTCGAACCGCCCTACCCTGGGGCGGCTCGGGCTGGCTGGAGTCCAAGGATCTCGTTCCTGCCCGCCGCACGGACAGCGGCGAGGGCCTCAAGCGGCAACTAAGCAACTCTCCCCCGGTCATTGACGTGGCCCAGAGCCTTGGGGGAAGCGTCGTCGTCTCCGATCAAATCTCGGTGGAAGGCACGATCGTCGACGATCGGGCCATCAAAGATCTCTTCGTCTTTGTGAACAACCGCAAGGTGACCTACGAGCGGTTCGCGGGGGAGGCGCCGACGTATCCCTTCCAGCTGAAGCTCGACTTGGACCCAGGGGAGAATCTCGTCGAGATCTTTGCCCGAGACGCCCAGGGCCACCTCGGCAACTTCACCTTCGGTCTGTACCGGGAGACAACGACGGCGGCGATCGGGAAGCTGGGCCTGGATTCTTCGACCCTGCGTTAGGCCTTCGGGCAGGGACTGCCCGGGGTGGAGCGCGGGGACGCAGAGGACGATGTCGCCGACTTTGTCCTCGACGAAGCACCTCCGTACGCTCTCGGGCCCGTGAAATACCGGGCGCCGAGTTCACAGAAGGTAGGCGCCGACTCGGCACAAATTCCCAGAAATTCAGCACCCCCCTTTTCTCGCCCTCAGAGCGAGGCTAGACTTTCCTCAGCGGGAGTCGTAGCAGACGACATGGCGGTTCACACCTCCGTTATCCTTCCCCGCTGTCTTGGGAAGGCCCGCTGTCCGGCTTGTGTTCCGGCGGACAAGCTTGGTCTTCGGGTAGGGAACCCGAGCCCTCCACACGCCGCGGAAGGAGGTGATCCCTTGTCTGAATCTAGAAACCAGACTGTCACGGTGGAGGTGGCGAGCCCTTAGTCGGGATCACTAGGCGAAAGGGCAACCTCCCTATCGCCACCTGGCCGCGCTTCTCCTAGCTGGTCCCTAGGAGCCATGCAGCGCCCCAACGACGTAGGTCGGCGGACTCTCGAGGCTTGGCAGACGAGCGCGCGCAAAAAAACGTACGGAAGCGGGTCGTCTCTTCGGAGGCGACCCGCTTCTTCTTTGCCCGAGACCCGCGCAGCAAGTGGGAGCCTCTCGATCGTCCCTCCCCCTTCCCGACAGCCGGGTCTTGGCTACACTGCATCCCCATGCGTTGGAAAAAGGGCCAGGGCCTGACGGCAACCGTGCAGTGCGCCGGCTGAGCATCGAAGCTCCCGGCGGCTACGCTGGGGCCGGCATTGGCCGCACTCCCCCAAGTGCAGGATCCGCGTTTGTTGGTGGGCCACGCCCACGCCGACGACGCCGCGGTCTTCGCGTTGACGGATGATCTCGCCCTAGTCCAGACGGTCGACTTCTTCACTCCCATCGTCGACGACCCCTTCGACTTCGGCCGAATCGCCGCCGCAAACGCGCTCAGTGACGTCTTCGCCATGGGCGGAACGCCGCAGATCGCCGTCAACATCCTCTGCTTCCCCGACAAGGACTTGGGCCCCGAAGTCTTAGCCGCCATCCTCCAAGGTGGGCACCAGTGCGTCCACGAGGCTGGAGCCGTCCTCGGAGGCGGTCACTCCGTCTCGGACAAGGAGTTGAAGTACGGCTTAGCCGTCACGGGAACCGTCCACCCGCAGCGCTTTTGGCAAAACGAGGGAGCACTGCCAGGCGATGTGCTCGTCCTCACCAAGGCCTTGGGCACGGGGGTCTTGTCGACCGCCTTGAAGCGGGTGGGCTTGGACGAAGCGAGAGTGGGGGCCCTCGTGGACTCGATGGCAGCCCTGAACATGGGAGCCTGCCGCGCGGGGCAGAGCCTCTGGGAGGACGGAGCCCCCGATCCGGTGCACGCGGCAACGGACATCACCGGCTATGGGCTTCTCGGACACAGCTGGGAAGTTGCGAAGGCGTCCCAGGTGCGGGTGGAGATCGACTCGCAAGCCCTTCCACTGCTCACCGGGGCCCTCGAGGCGGTCGCCGGAGGCTTCGTGACCCGCGGCGAGCGACTCAACCACGCCTACATCGAGGCCGGCGTCACCTACGCCGCAGGACTCGACCCAGCCCGGCGAAGCCTCGCTCTAGACCCGCAGACCTCGGGCGGGCTCCTGTTCTTCGTCGATCCCAGGGCCGCCCAGCAGCTCATGGACGCCCTGGGAGAGGCGGGAGCGCCCTGCGCGGCCCGCATCGGTGAGGTAACTGGCGGCGGCGCCGCTCTGGTGTTGCGCTAGGAGCGAAGCGGTGGTGAAGAAGGCGGCCGAGGAGCTCGACTACATCCTCATTCAGGGCGCGCGCGAGCACAACCTGAAGAACATCACCCTGCGAATCCCCAAGAAGCAACTTGTGGTGATCACCGGGGTCTCCGGCTCGGGCAAGTCCTCCCTCGGCTTCGACACCCTGTACGCCGAGGGCCAACGTCGCTACGTCGAGTCCCTCTCCGCCTACGCCCGCCAGTTCCTCGGCCAAATGGAGAAGCCCCACTACGACACGATCCGCGGGCTGGCCCCCACCATCTCCATTGAGCAGAAGGCGGCATCCAAGAACCCCCGCTCAACGGTGGGGACAATTACCGAAGTCTACGACTACCTCCGGGTTCTCTTTGCCCGGGTAGGCGTTCAACACTGCACCGAGTGCGACCGGCCCGTAGGCCGGCAGAGCGCAGCTGAGATCACCGACGATCTGCTGCGCCTCCCCAAGGGCACGCGCTTTCAGCTGCTGGCTCCGGTCGTCATCAACCGCAAGGGCGAATACCGGGAGCTGTACAAAGAAGCGCTGAAGGCCGGGTTCACCCGGGCCCGCACCGACGGCGAGACCCACCGGCTCGAGGACCCGCCTGCCCTCGACAAGGACAAGAAGCACAACATCGAGATCATCGTGGACCGGCTCGTTTCGAAAGACGGGATCGAGTCGCGCCTCAACGACTCGGTGGAGACCACGCTTCGGGAATCCGAGGGGCAGTTGCTCGTCGACATTCCCGACCAGAGTCCACTGCTCTACTCCGAGAAGCAGAGCTGCCCCCATTGCCGTCTCAGCTTTCCCGACCTCGAGCCCTCGCTCTTCTCCTTCAACACGCCCCTGGGCATGTGCGTGGACTGCAACGGGCTCGGCTACCGCAAGGAGATGGACCCGAGCCGGATTGTGGTCGACGCCTCGCTGTCCTTGAACCAAGGGGTCATCGTTCCCTGGGCATCCTCCCTCAAGCGGGGCAGGGGTTGGACCTACCGGATCATCAAGCAGGCCTGTGACGCCTTTGGGATCGATCGGGACGCTCCCTTTGAGTCGCTACCCGAGGAAGAGCGCAGGGCCCTGCTCTTCGGGTCGGACAAGGAATTCACGGTCCGCTGGAAGGGGCGGCGCTCCGCCGGCAGCTGGAAGACGACGATCGAAGGAATCATCCCCAGCCTCAAGCGCAAACACAAAGAGACAGAGAGCGCCCAGATGCGGCGCTACTACGAGAGCTTCATGGTGACCTTGCCTTGCTCTTCCTGCGGGGGCAGCCGGCTGCGGCCGGAAGCCCGCTCGGTGCAGGTGGGGGATCTCAGGCTACCGGACCTGGTGCAAAGGACGATCCAGGAGGCGCGGCAGACGCTGACAGACCTCGAGCTGGACGGCAATCGAGCCACGATCGGCGACGAGATACTCAAGGAAATCAACAACCGGCTCGGATTCTTGGTCGACGTGGGTCTGGAGTACCTCACCCTGGACCGGCTGGGACCGAGCCTCAGCGGAGGTGAATCCCAGCGCATCCGGCTCGCCGCCCAGGTAGGAACCGAGCTTACCGGGGTCATCTACATCCTTGACGAGCCGAGCATTGGGCTGCACCAGCGGGACAACAAGCGGCTCCTGCGCACCCTCCGGCACCTACGGGACATCGGAAACTCGGTCATCGTCATCGAGCACGACCAAGAGACGATGGAGGAGGCGGATCACCTCATTGACTTCGGACCAGGAGCCGGCCACCTCGGGGGCGAAGTCGTAGTAGCGGGAAGCCCCGCCGAGGTCGCAGCTCACCCGAACTCAATCACCGGCGCCTACCTCTCCGGCCGCAAGGCCATCGAGACGCCGACCAAGCGCCGACCCGCCGACGGCGGCTGGCTCGAGGTGCTCGGTGCGGCACAGAACAACCTGCAGGACATCGACGTCCGCTTCCCCCTCAGCTGCCTTGTCGCCATCACCGGAGTGTCCGGAGCAGGCAAGTCCTCGCTCGTCAACGGCATCCTCTCACCCGCTCTCGCCAACCACCTCCACGGAGCCAGCCGGCCGGTCGGCTTACACCGGGGGCTCAGGGGGCTGGAGCAGTTCGACAAGATCATCGACATCGACCAGAGCCCGATCGGTCGGACTCCGCGGAGCAATCCCGCGACCTACACCAAGGTCTTGGACCCCATCCGGGATCTGTTCGCTGGACTGAAGGACAGCCGTATCGCCGGCTACACCAAGGGGCGATTCAGCTTCAACGTTAAGGGCGGACGCTGCGAGACCTGCAAGGGAGATGGCTCCTTGCGCATCGAGATGCACTTCCTGGCCGACGTCTTCGTTCCCTGCGAACTGTGCAAAGGCAAGCGCTTCAATGAGGCCACCCTGCGCATCCGGCACAAGGGGCTGACGATTAGCGATGTCTTGAGCCTGAGCTGCGCCGAGGCGCTCAAGCACTTCGAGAACCACCGACGCATCAAGCGCATCCTCCAGACCCTGGTGGACGTAGGGCTGGGCTACATCGCCCTGGGACAAAGTTCGACCACGCTAAGTGGGGGCGAAGCACAGCGAATCAAGCTGAGCCGGGAGTTGGCACGGGTGGGCACGGGCCGGACGCTCTACGTTCTGGACGAACCTACGACAGGCCTCCACTTCGAGGACGTAGAACGGCTCTTGCAGGTACTGCACCGGCTGGTGGACGCCGGCAACACCGTACTCATCATCGAGCACAACCTCGACGTGGTCCGCTCGGCTGATTGGCTGGTGGACCTGGGGCCAGAAGGAGGCTCAGGCGGGGGCCGGATCGTAGCCTGCGGCACCCCGGAAGAGGTCGCCCGAGTCAAGGGATCCCACACCGGCCGCTTCTTGGCCGAAGTAATGGGCAAGAACGAACGCGCGCTGCGACTCAGCTACGAAGCGGCGCGGGGGCCAGGGGCCTCAGAACTTAAACAAGCCCTCTAGGCTCGCTCTTGTCGCATCGGCCGCGGCGGGTGAGCCCCCCTTAGCGCTCCCCAGAGCAAAGGAATCGCAGAAGTTGGAAGCCGCACGGTCGCGGATCATCTCGGTGCCCGGCTCCCGGCACTGGTTGTGGGCCGAGCGGTCGTGGAACTGGCAGTTCAGGCAGCTGTGCATTGGTGCGGAACAGCTCGGGCACTCCTCGCGGCGGCCGACCGCCCTCTGAAGTTCGACCTCGGTCCCGCAGCTGTGGCATGCACCCATCGGCGCCAGTCTAGCAGGGGAGCAGGCCCCGGAATGGCGCAGGACACCGGGAACGCCGTGGGGTAAAGTCGCCGACCCTCGGTGGAATCCGAGTCGGAGGATCCATGCCAAACCTGAACGAAGAGGCCCTTGAGTACCACCGCTCCGGCCGCCCTGGGAAGGTCATGGTCCAACCGAGCAAGGCCGTGGGCACGCCCCGGGACCTGAGCCTGGCCTACAGCCCTGGCGTAGCCGCCCCCTGCCTGGAGATCGCGAAGAATCCCGACGACGTCTTCGAGTACACAGCCCGCGGCAACCTCGTCGCGGTAGTGAGCAACGGGACGGCCGTCCTCGGCTTGGGCGACATCGGGCCCCTAGCGAGTAAGCCAGTCATGGAGGGAAAGGGCGTCCTCTTCAAGCGCTTCGCGGACATCGACGTCTTTGACATCGAGCTGAGTTGCGAGAACACCGACGCCCTCATCAAGACCGTGAAGGCGCTCGAGCCGACCTTCGGCGGCATCAACCTCGAGGACATCGCCGCACCCGACTGCTTCCGGATCGAAAAGACGCTGCAAGAAGTGATGGACATCCCCGTCTTCCACGACGACCAGCACGGCACCGCCATCATCGCCGGCGCGGGCCTCCTCAACGCGTTGGAGCTGGTCGGCAAGGACATCGGGACGGTGAACATCGTACTCAACGGGGCCGGCGCGGCAGGCATTGCCACCGCGGAGCTGCTCGTAGCCATGGGGGCGACGCAGGAGAAGATGATTTTCTGCGACAGCCGCGGGGTCATCTACCAAGGCCGCGAGGCGGGGATGAACCCCTACAAAGAGGCCTTTGCGGTGACGACGGAGGCCCGGACCCTGGGCGAAGCCATGGTGAATGCTGACGTGTTCATTGGCTGCTCCGTGGCCGGCGTGGTCAACCCCGAGATGCTCCAATCGATGGCCGACAACCCCATCGTCTTCGCCTTGGCTAACCCCGATCCAGAGATCCCCTACCCGGACGCCCTGGAAGCCCGGCCCGACGCAATCATGGCGACTGGCCGCTCCGACTACCCCAACCAGGTCAACAACGTCTTGGGCTTCCCTTTCATCTTTCGTGGTGCACTCGACGTGCGGGCCAGAAAGGTGAACACGGAGATGAAGATCGCCGCCGTCAAGGCGCTGGCCTCGCTGACTCGGGAGGAGGTGCCCGATAGCATCCGCCGCGCCTACGACCAGCCCGACATGCGCTTTGGGCGGGACTACATCATCCCCAAGCCGTTTGACCGCCGGGTTCTGTTGTGGGTCGCGCCAGCCGTGGCACGTGCCGCCGTCGATTCCGGGGTCGCTCGCAAGGAGATCACAGATTGGGAGGACTACCGGGAGCGCCTGGAACGTCTACTGGGGCGCACCCACCAGATCATGCGACCGCTGATCAATCGGGCCAAGCTGGAGAAGAAACGCATCGTCTTTCCCGAAGGTACGCGACCGAAGATCATCCGGGCCGCCCGCAACCTCGCCGACGAAGGCATTTGCACGCCCATTCTGCTGGGCAAGCCCCGCGAGATTGAGTACGCCCGCCTTCAGAACGGCATCGAGCTACCCGATGGGGTCGAGATCGTCGACCCCGACGAACACGGGGGACGCGAGGACTACCGGCAGGCGCTGTGGGAGCTGCGCAAGCGCAAGGGTCTGACCCCACGCGACGCCTCGGCCTGGCTCCGCAACCGGAACACCTACGGAATGATGATGGTCCGAATGGGTGACGCGGACGGTGTAGTGACCGGCCTCAACTACAACTACGCGGAAGCTATCCGTCCGGCCCTGCAGATCCTGGGAACCCGCGACGAAGTCCGAACCGTCGCCGGCATCTACGTGCTTGTGCTTCAGCAGCGCCTGCTCTTCTTTGCCGACTGCACGGTGAACGTTCGGCCGACGGCTGAGCAGCTGGTCGAGATCGCCTGCAACACCGCCAATGTTGCCCGGACCTTTGACGTCCAACCCAAGGTGGCCTTCCTGTCCTTTTCGAACTTCGGAGCCACGCGATCACCGGAGACCGAACGGGTCCAGCGGGCGGTGAGCCTCCTGAACGAGCGAGACGTCGACTTTGAGTACGACGGCGAGATGCAGGCCGACATCGCATTCAACACCCCGCTGCGCGATGAGGTCTTCCCCTTCTGCAACCTAAAAGGGGAACCCAACGTGCTCGTCTTCCCCGATCTGAGCAGCGCCAACATTGGCTACAAGCTCCTGACCTCCCTGAGCCAGGCCACTGCAATCGGGCCCCTCTTGGTGGGGATGCGCAATCCGGTCAACGTCCTGCAGCTCGGCTCCGATGCGAGCACGATCGAGAACATCGCGACGATTACTGCGGTGGAAGCGGCGCTCGGAACCTACTAGGAACCAGGCGCGGATTTAACCTTCCGCTCTCCTTCGGGGTCTCTTCGGCAACCTACCCACCGGAGTACCTCATGAACCGACCTCTTCTCCTCCTCGCTGGCGCAGGCGCCCTCGCTGTGGCTGCATTTGCCCTTCCAAGTCCCACCCAAGCCCTTCCTCCCAGCGGCGACATCGGGCCCCACTTCGAGCCCAGCGAAGACGAGGTGGCCGTCCGGAAGCTGCGGCAACAGATCGCAGCCCAAGAGCTAGTTGCCGCCTTGGACCTGAGCCAAGAGCAGCGGGCGGAGCTTGCGTCGGTTCTCACCGAAGTGCGGAGTCAGCGCGATGAAGCCCAGGAGACGGCCCGGGAGCAGCACGCGGTGAGGGCCAGCGCGCTCCGACCCATCCTCCAGACCTACCAAAAGGAGCTTTCGAGCAAGGGCGAGGTCAGCGAAGACACCTTCGCCCGTCTCGAGGAGTTCCGAAGAGAGTTTCGTCCCGACCGGCGGGAACGCCGCGAGCGGCGGGGCGAGGCCCGAGAAGCCATCGCTTCCGTACTTACCGAGGCCCAGGCCGAGACCCTGAGAAACTTCCGCCCCCTCTCGCGACCGCGCGGAGCGGAGATGGAGGAGACGGATCGGCACAGTGACCGCTCCGGGCGAAGCGGATCGCGACGAGGCGAGTCCAGGGCCGACGACCGGGAAAGGCAGCAATTCGACAACCCAAGGCAGCGCGGATCCCATGGAAAGCGCGGCAAGATGGGGCGGCTGCTGCTGAGCGACGACTTCCTCGAGGTACTCAGCGGGTCGTGATCCGCCCCCTCGCCTCCCCTGAGGGTAGGTCGGCGGCTTCGCTCTCTAGACGGTGACCACGGTTCCGCCATCGTGCTCCCAGTGGGGCAAGCCGCCGCCTAGGCTCCATACATTGGC
>CAZQTQ010000080.1:1961-13063 GCA_964596025.1 uncultured Rickettsiales bacterium | reverse complement strand
GACACCGCCTGTCCGAAGCGCCAGGCGACGTTCACCGACGGGTCCTCGTCCTCGACTGCTTGAAGCGAGCCGATGAGGTCTCGGCGCTGGTGGAAGCGGTGCGGCAGCGGGCCGTGTGTATGGTCAATCCCTTCCGGGCTGCCATCCTTCACCGGAAGCAGCTATTTGCGCTGCTTACGGACCCGTCGGAAGACTTTGGTCTCAGCGCGGCCGAGCAGGAGGCGGTGCGCCAGCACATCCCCTGGACCCGAGTGCTCAGCGACGTGGCTGCAGTGCTGCCGTCGGGCGAGGAGGTGGGGCTGCTCGACTACGTTCGGGCGAATCGCGATCAGCTCGTACTCAAGCCCGACGACGAGTACGGCGGCCATGGGGTCACGCTGGGATGGCGGTGCGATCCGAGCCAGTGGGAGGCGGCGGTGCAGCAGGGGCTTTCGGGCTTGTCCAGCGTAGTCCAGCAGCGGGTGCCCATGGAGTGGAGACCTTTTCCCCTCATGGACGGTTCGCGGTCCTCTGGCAACTTCCTCATGGACTGTGACCCCTACGTCTTCCGGGGGCGAATGGGGGGCTTTCTGACCCGTTTGACGGGCGGTGAGTTGGCCAACGTGACGGCCGGCGGGGGGATGATCCCGACCTTTGTCGTCGAGCGGAAGTGAGCGGCCACTAGGGGGCTGGCGGGGCGGGGCACCCGATGCGACTCGTTTGGTCCCAACTTCCAGCTCAGGCGGAGATGCGGGAAGAAGGGCCGTGTCTGATAGACTCAGGTGCAGGGAACTGCTGCGGAGGTCGCCGCCATGAAGGGCTTTGATTACACCCTGGGCGTCGAAGAAGAGTACGCCATCGTTGATCCCGAGACCCGGGAGCTCAAATCCCACATCAACACGATGATGCGGGTGGGCCGGGGCAGGCGCGCCATTGGCGAGAACCTTCTCTTTCAGCCCGAGCTTCACCAGTCGGTGGTGGAGGTGGCGACTCCCGTCTGTCAGGACCTGAGCGACGTGCGCCGGGACATTCTCAACCTCCGCCGGACGGTGATCGAGAAAGCCGAAGGCACGGGGGCGCGGATCGCGGCGGTAGGAACCCATCCCTTCTCGGACTGGAAGGACCAGCGGATCACCCGTCGCAAGCGCTACCAACGCATCGTCGACGACCTCCAGGACATCGCGCGGGCCAACCTCATATTCGGCCTGCACGTGCACGTTGGGGTGCCGTCTCTGGATGCGGCGGTCGAGATCATGAACGAGGCAAAGTACTTCTTGCCTCACCTCTTGGCCCTCTCGACGTCTTCCCCCTTCTGGTTGGGCCGCGCCTCAGGGCTCATGTCCAGCCGCTCGGGCGTGTTTCGCCGCTTCCCGCGCACGGGGATCCCCAGCCACTTCAAGTCGGCCGCCGATCTGCAGGACTTCGTCGAGACGCTGGTCCGCACCGGCTGCATCGAGAATGCCTCGAAGATTTGGTGGGATCTGCGCGCGCACCACATCTATCCCACGGTGGAGTTCCGGATCTGTGACTTGCCGACGAAGGTCGAAGAGACCCTGTGTCTGGTCGCCCTTGTTCAGGCCATCGTCGTGCGGCTTCGGCGGCTGCGGGCCGAGAATCTCGGCTGGCGCATCTACCACCGCGATCTCATCGAAGAGAACAAGTGGCGGGCGATGCGGCATGGGATCAACGGGCGCTTGATCGACTTGGGTAAGGGCAACGAGGTGGAGTTCGCCTACCTTGTGGACGAGTTGCTCGAATTCATCGATCCCGTACTCGACGAGCTGAACTCTCGGACTGAGGCCGAGTACGTGACGAGGATCCTCAAGGAGGGCACCTCGGCGGATCGCCAGCTGAAGGCTTATGAGGAGAGCGGTGGGGACTTCCGGGTTGTGGTGGACCAGTTGGTCCAAGAGACCCGAGCCGGCGTCTTCGACGAGGAGGACGATACCGTGCCGGGTGAGCCTGCGGCGACCGGCTGAGATGACGGTACAAGCCGCTGTGGTCCAGTTGACCACGACCGATGACCGGGCCGCCAATCGTTCCGCAGCCTTGTGCTGGGTGCGCGCGGCCCGAGATGCAGGCGCTGCTGCAGTCTTTCTGCCCGAGATGTGGCCGTTCATTGGCAGCGATGCCGACAAGGTCGCAGGCGCTGAGGCTCTGGACGGTCCCTCGATGACAGCGATGCAGGAGCTCGCACAAGAGCTTGGTATCTGGATCTTTCCCGGCTCTTTTGCTGAGCGAGCGCCGGTCGAAGGCCGGGTCTACAACACCGCCCTCGCCATCGATTCGGATGGGGGGATCGCTGCGATCTACCGGAAAATCCACCTGTTCGACGTCGATGTGGTGGGTGGGGTCTCGTTCCAGGAGAGCGACACCGTTGCGCCCGGCGACGAAGCTGTCCTGGTCGATACCCCCCTCGGACGGGTCGGGATGACGGTCTGTTACGACCTTCGCTTCCCCGCCCTCTACCAGCGCCTGCGGGAGGGGGGAGCCGAACTCTTCAGCGTACCGGCGGCCTTCACGTCGCACACCGGCAAGGACCATTGGGAGGTGCTGTTGCGCGCCAGAGCCACCGAGAACCAGTGCTATGTCCTCGCGGCGGACCAAGGGGGCCGACACAACCGCACCCGCGAGAGCCACGGCCAGAGCATGATCGTGGATCCCTGGGGCCTGGTAGTCGGTCGTGCTTCGGACGGACCGGGCTTCGCGATCGCCGCCGTCGACACCGGGCGCGTGGCTAGCGTTCGCCAGCAGATCCCCTGCTTTGGCCACAAGAGGGACTTCCGTCTGCGGATCGGCGTTGACAAGGAGGCCGGGCCTCCCTAAGGTCCGGCGACTTTTTCCGGAGATCCCTATGGCTTCCCTCAGTTCGAAGACCAAGTCCATTCGCGCCCGAAAGCAGTCCAAGGCCGGCTCCGCGCGCAAGAAGGCGCTGGAGGCCAGGGGCTCGACGCCGGCGTTCCCCATCCACAAGGGCGACGCCAAGAAGGCCAAGAAGGCCGCGAAGTAAGGTCTTTTTTCCTCAGCGCCCGGCTTCTAGGTCGTGGTGTGCGCTGAGATCGCCTGAATCCCCGGCGCCATTCTTCAGGAGTTGCCGAGGAGCTGGTCGAGGCGCGGAAAGAGAGGCTGTGGGCGTTCCAAGGTACGTCCTGCCTCCAGCCCCCCCCAGACGAGAAGATCCTCTGCCAGCTGGCCGTCCAGCGACGACGAGCCGAGGGCAGCGAGGCACTCTTGGGTCTTGGTGGGCAGAATCGGGCTGAGCAAGATCGCTGCGATGCGAAGTGCCTCGAGGAGGCTGTAAAGAAAGGCCTCGAGTTCGGGGGTACGGGTCTCGTCCTTGGCCATCTTCCACGGCTCTCGCGCCTGAATCTGTTCGTTGCAGGCGGAGACAATGCGCCAGGCCTGTGCGCAGGCCTCGTGGAGGGCCAGCCGCTCGTAGGCTTCGCTAGCCTGGAGCCGGACCTCGTCGCAGAGGGGAGTAAGCATCGAGTCGGTGGCACCTGAAACTGCAGGAACTCCGCCGAAGTACTTCGTTGCCATGCCGATGGACCGGGACAGGAGATTGCCAAGGCCGTTGGCTAGGTGCGCGGTGTAGACCTCTTCGAAGCGCTGCCAGCTGAATTCGCCATCGCGGCCGTAGGTGATCTCAGAGCAGAGGAAGTAGCGAAGGGCGTCGGCGCCGTAGGTCATTGCGATGGCTCGGGGCTCGACGGCCACCCCCGAGGACTTGCTCATCTTCTCGCCGCCGGTCAACACCCAGCCGTGAGCGAAGACTTGGCGCGGCAGGGGCAGGTCGGCGGCCATCAACATGGCAGGCCAGATGATGCAGTGGAAGCGGAGGATGTCCTTTCCGATGATGTGCAGGTCGCAGGGCCAGTACTCGTTCAGCATGGCCTCATCGCTTCCGAAGCCCGCACCGGTTAGGTAGTTGATGAGTGCGTCGAACCAGACGTAGATGACCGAGTCGGGACGGAAGGAGATGGGGATGCCCCAAGACACGCTCGTCCGGCTGCGGGAGACGCTCAGGTCCAGGAGCCCCTCCTTGAGGACGCCCAGGACCTCATTCCGCCGGTGTGCGGGCTCGACGAACGAGGGGTTCTCAGCGATGTGGTCGAGCAGCGGTTGGGTGAACTTCGACAGCGCGAAGAAGAGGTTCTCCTCCTCGAGCCAGCGCGGCTCCCGCTCGGGATGGACCGGACAGCGCTTGTCGATCAAGTCTCGGTCGGTCTTGAAGCCCTCGCAGCCCTCGCAGTACCAGCCTTCGTAGGTCTTGACGCTCAGGTGGCCGTTGTCGCGCACGCGCTCCAAGAGCAGGGTAACGGCCTTCTCGTGATCCGCGTCCGTGGTCCGGATGAAGCGGTCGTAGGAGATGTCCAAGAGGTCCCAAGCCTCTCTGAAGGCGGGAACCAGCCTGTCGACGTACTCCTGTGGCTCCATGCCGGCTGCTGCCGCTGTCTTTTGCACCTTGATGCCGTGCTCGTCGGTTCCGGTCAGGTAGCGCACGGTCCGGCCAGAGAGTCGGTGCCAACGGGCGATGACGTCGGCGGTGATCTTCTCGTAGGCGTGGCCAAGGTGAGGCTCGCCGTTGACGTAATCGATGGCGGTCGTGATGTAGTAGCTGTTGCTCATTTGGGGTCTTTCTTGGGGCCCGTTTTGGGTTTGGCTCCCTGCCTCCGGTTGCGTCGTCGTCGTTGCCGTCGAGCGGAGCTTCCGGCCGCCTTCGGGTCGCCCGCTTGTTCCCCGCGGTGATCGCTGCTGGTATCAGCAGGGTTCGGAGTGGGCGGCGTCGACCCCCTGCCGGCTGCGCTTCGGCTCCCACGGAGGGCGACCACCGGCGCGGTTTCGGACGGTCCGCATGCAGCCGGTCCCACCTCGGCCTCAGGAACCACCTTGCCCAGGTTCCGCTCCCAAGCCACCGCGGGCAGGACATGGCGTGGCCCGCCCGGCTCGAGGAGTGTGAAGCTGAGACGGAGGACGTCGAGTCCGATGACCTTGCCCTCGAGGCCGTCGACCGTCTTGGCTCGCTTGCCCAATCTGGGCAGCCACTGGCGAAAATCCTCGTAGAAGTCGTACTCGTAGGCAAGGCAGCACAGGGTCCGGCCGCAGACTCCATTGGTCTTGTCGTCAGAAAGGGCTACGTTTTGGGCTTTGGCCATCTTGATGGAGCTGCGGGGGTATTCGTGGAGGTGGCTGGCGCAGCAGAGTTCACGCCCGCAACGGCCCAGTCCACCCAGGATCTTGGCTTCGTCTCGGCTGCCGAGCTGTCGCAGTTCCACGTGGAGACCCAGTTCTCGACTTAGGGCAGCGCCCAGATCACGGCACTCCTCCCGCTGCTTTGCGGCGAAGAAGAAGGTGACGCGTTTGCCGAGGCCATCTGCGGCGGCGCGGAGGAGCCGCAATGGTGCCTCCGTGGTCCGGACGTGGGCCAGAGCCACGCGGAAGTAGTGGTCCTCCATCGCTTCGGCCTGGCGCTGGATCTCGACATCGCTCGGCTTGGCGCGGCGGACGACCTTGCGCAGCCGGCCCCGGCCCTTGCCCGTGGGCTTGTGGGGCCCGACGAGTACGCGGCCCAGGCTGAGCCCGCGCACCCCTTCCACTACGACCCAGTTGCCTACTTGCACCGGATGCCGCTTCGTGTCGATGGCGTAGTCTCCCCGGTTGCGGCTGGGCTCGAAGGCGACCGTGATGACCTTGGCCGCGCCCGCTCCGACCGCCGCCGGAGGGGTCTGCTTCGGAGCTGCTGGGGTCACGGTTGTCCTCCGGGTATGCGCGCTAAGACGCAGGAGAGGACCCCCGCCGGGTCGACGTTGCGGTGGAGCTTGGCGCGCCCCGCCTGCACTTGGTCGCTGAACTCTGCCAGCCGACGGGCGGGGAGCTGGCCCAGAGGCGACTGCTCCGGCTCTGCGTCCCCATGAATGCGTTGGACTTCGGCGCCGAGGCGCCAGGCGATGGTGTCCCGGGCGAGTTCTTCGAGGAGGTCCAAGATCTCCTCGCAGGCGTTCCGATCGCGGCCCATCCGTCCGACGAACTGATCGCGTTCCGTGTCAGCACCGCTGAGGGCCTGGAGCAGTTCCCTCAGACGCTGGGACCGTTCTTCGGCGAGCTCGGGATCGGTCAAAATCCGCGCCTCACCGGGGATGCCCCGTGCCGCGCCCGCGGCGACCTGCGCTGCTGCTCGGTCAATCCCCTGGCTCTCCAACCAGGGGATCAGGGTCTCGGGAGCTACGGGTCCCAGGTGCAGTTTCTGGCAGCGGGAGCGTACGGTCTGAAGCAGCTGACCGCGGTGAACTGCGGTCAAGAGGAGCACGGTGTCTTCGGGTGGCTCTTCCAGGGTCTTGAGCAGCTTGTTCTGGGCGGAGGTGTTCATGGCGGAGGCATTCTCGAACACCACGACCCGACGCCGTGCTTCGAGCCGACGGAAGCTCAGGCGGCGCTGAAGTTCCGCGATTTGAGCGACCTTGATGAACTTGCCTTGGGGAACCTCGTGCCATACGTCAGCCAAGGTGCCAGCTTCCTCCTTGGTGCAAGCCGGGCAGTGACCGCAGGGAGGATCGGTCTCTGTGTGGCAGGCCAGAGCCCGGGAAAAGACCCGCGCCAGGCTGCGCTTGCCGATGCCCTCTGGGCCCAGAAAAAGGTAGGCCGGGTGGGGACGTCCCTCGGTGACAGCTCGACGAAGCGCGCGGATCGTACGCTCGTGACCGACCAGATCGCCCCACTTGAGCGGAGAGTCACCCATCAGGCTGCGCCATTCTGATGCTCGAGGAGGGGGGCCAGTCCCTGTCGGATGCGGTGGTGGACGTCGTCTTGGCTTCCGCTTGCGTCGATCAAGAGAAATCGTTGGGGTTCGCGTTCGGCCTCCGCGAGGAACCCACGACGGACCTCGCGGTGGAAGGCCAGGGTCTCAGCCTCGATGCGGTCGAGGCGAGCCCGGCTCTTGGCTCGGGCCAGCGCAGCCGTGGGGTCCAGATCTAGGAGAACGATGCGGTCGGGTAGCAAGCCATCGAGGGCAGGGTCGTTGGCGGCCCGCACCTGATCGACTCCCAGGCCTCGCCCTACCCCCTGGTAGGCAAGGCTGCTGGTCAGGAAGCGATCGCAGAGGACGACTTCGCCGGCTTCGAGCGCGGGGCGGATTCGCTGTCGCACGTGCTGGGCTCGAGAGGCGGCAAACAGGAGCATCTCCGTCTCAGCGTGCATCTCTGCGGCTGCCGGATCCAAGAGTAGGGCCCGGATGCGGTCCCCAATGGCCGTGCCACCTGGCTCGCGGGTGGTTGTAACTCGGCAGCCCCCAGCCTCGAGGTGTTCGCGCAGCAAATCCATCTGGGTGGACTTACCGCAGCCCTCGATGCCCTCAAAGGCGAGGAATGCTCCTGCGCTCATGCCGGCACGGGCCAATAGACCGGCCGTACATCCGGCTTGCTGAGGCCCTGCTCTTGCAGCTTGTTTCCGACCAACCACCAACTGCGGCAGCGCAGCGGTTGGCCAAAGCGCATCCCCAGGATCAGCCAGCACATCGTGGGCCACGCCGCCGCTGTGGCATGGTCGAGCGGCGACGGCTCGGCATCGCGATCCAGGTGGCTGTGGTAGAGGCCCACGACCTGTTCTCCGGTGTCTTCCAGCAGTTCTTCGAGGGCCATGAGGCGTCGCGGGTCCACGAGAAAGCGGTTCTCGCGGTTCATGGGCGCCTGGTTGGTCGAGGGAAAGACCGAACGGACTGCGATCCCGCGCTGGCCACGTCGACCGATCATGAAGCCGCAGACTTCGTGGGGGAATCCCGCAACTGCGCGTCCTGTCAGATCGGCGAGGACCGGTTCGGGTATGTGGAGGAGCGGCGGGGAGAGGGGAGAAGACATGGGCTTTAGGGGCTCGTGAGAAGGGGCCAGGTGGCAAAGGCGCCAATGGCCAGGTTGCTGACAAGAGGGTTGAATCCGTTGTACTCGCCGTCTTCGGCTCGCTCGACGCCGGCGATTCCGACGAGGTACTCGACCTCTGGGCTGGGAAAGGCCGAGGCGGGAAGGGTGATGACGTCGGATCCTGCGGACCCGGTGATCCAGTCGGCATACTCACCGACGTTCTGCGGTCGGTTGTCGTAGGTGACGCTGCCGTTGGCGTCGACGACGACGGCGAGGAAGTTGTCGAAGTTCTGACCCGACAGGTCCACGGTCAGTGGGGTGGCCGCTGGGTGAGTGGCCGGCGGAACCGGCACGCCGATGAGGGTGGGGGCCGGAGGGGCTTCGTGGGCGGCGCTGAAGTGGAGGCCGCCGTCTTCTACCGTGAGGCGGTATTCGGACCCCGTGACGTAGGCGAAGCCCGGAGAGTCTATGGACGAGACCTCGTAGAGGCCGCTGCCCAGGTTTGCCAGCGCCAAGGAGGGCGTTCCACCCTCGAGCAGCACGCGGTCGGCGTCGTCGACCAGGTTGGCTTCGAGGTCGTCGAGGTTCTCGGCACGGCCGACGAAGGCAGTGGCCACCGCAGAGGGTCCCAGATGTTCGGCGAGGTCGGCGTCTTCGATTCCCAAGACCAGGGCCTCGACCGCCACTGGAGAGAGGACGCTGAGGAGCGAGCAGCCCGAGACAAAGAGGCTGACCACCAGGGCCCCGCTGATTCCGAGAAGGCAACTGGAGAGGTCGGTGCTCGGCCTTCGCACTGCGGACATCACCCCTTAGCCCTCCGGCCGGGAAGGCACCGGCTTCGCACGAAGGAAGCGTACGCCAAGGCTCTGAATTGTCTGCCAGGCCGAGGTGGTGGCAAAGAGGCTGTATCGCCAGCCCGGCACCTGAAAGAGCGGGCTTCCATCCCAGCTGGCCTCGAGGAGACCGAGCGACCAAGGTTCGACGAATTCTCCAGGGAAGCGCCCACAGTCGCTGCATGCCTCGACCTCTCCGCCGTCCTGGGGGTCGAAGGCGCGACGGCAGATGCCCTCGGGCCACAGCGCAGCCCAGCTTGGGAGCTGCCCTCGGGCTTCTTCGTTTATGGGTTTGGCATCAATGGTCCGAAGCTCTACGGGATGGACTTCCCCGCAGCCCAGTGCCGCTGCTAGCGCCTGGGCTTGCTGGCGGTGGAGGACGAGTAGGGGGGTGGTGGCGCCGGGCATGGCGCCGGGGGCCAGAGCCTCCCAGCCGTCTTCGGGGGCTTCTACGTCGATGGTCAGTGGGCCTGGGACCGGGTCGAACCAGGTCGTGCCGCAGGTTGAGCAGTGTTCTTCGTGCAGCGCACCGTCCGCGTCGACGACAAAGGGCTCCTCGATGAGGTCGGGGTTGAGCTCGAGGAGAAGAAAGTCGCTCACCGCACGTCCAGGCTGTAGGGGCTCATGAGGACGGGTTGACCGGTGGAGAAGAGGGGGGCAGCGCGCAGGAGATCTTCGGCGGCCCGGGTTCCAGCCCGGAGATCGGAAGGCAGCTCGGGGAAGCTGCGGTCGAGGTAGGGCAGGAGGCTGTTACGGGGGCCCTTGTCGCCGAGCAACTGCTCGAAAAAGTTGGGTCGGCGCGGGTAGAGTTTCAGGCTCGCCTCTCCCTCGATGCCGGCCAACTCCTTGGCAATTCCGAGCGCGGTCCGGAAGGAACCCAAGTGGTCGACCAGCCCGATTTCCAGAGCTTGACGTCCGGTCCAGACGCGGCCTTGCGCGACCTCGTGGATGCTCTGCACGTCGGTCTTTCGACCCGCCGCAGCTTTGGTGACGAAGGTCTCGTAGAAGGCGTCCACGAACTGGCTCAGCTTGGCGCGGCCCGGCTCGCCCAAGGGCTTGGACGGGCTGAAGAGATCGGCGTAACTGCCACGCTGCACCGACTCGGTGGTCAGGCCGACCTTGGCGTAGAGGCCCTCCAAGGAGAGTTTTCCGGAGTACACACCGATGGAACCGGTGATTGTCGTCGGCTGGGCCACGATTGTGTCCGCGGCCATGGCGATGTAGTAGCCACCGCTCGCGGCGAGGTCTCCCATCGAGACGACGACTGGCTTCCCGTTCACGCGGCGCGCGAGGTCGACTTCGCGCCAGATGACGTCCGAGGCCAGTCCGCTCCCTCCCGGAGAGTCGATCCGCAGGACGATGGCTTCGACCCCTTCGTCGGTTCGCGCTCGCCGGATAGCGCCCGCGATGGTGTCGCTACCTTGGGATGAGCCATTGGGGTCGCTGGTACCCGAGGTGATCTGTCCTTCGCAGTAGACGACAGCCACGGTGGGACCGTCCCCCAGGCCAAGGGACTTGGGGTCTACTTCGAGGTAGTCGTCGAGGTAGGTGCGGTCCAGCTTGCGAATGGCCGCGCCCCACCCCCGCTCGGGGACCTCCTCGGCCACGGCGGAGTCGTCGTCATCGGCGGCTGCGCTGGGCTCGGCCACGGGGGGGGCCGCCTCTTGGGTGAGGCCATCGGGCTCCTCACCCCCTTCTTGCGCCTCTTCAGCGGGATCGAGAAGCCCGAGGTGCGGGCGCTCCGAAGGCATGCTCGCTACCTCTTCGCCGGCCAGGGCGGCAAGGAGCTGATCACGATAGTAGAGGCCGTCGATCAATCCGGCGCGGTGGGCCCCACTGGCGGTCATGGGGGGGTCGTCGATGAGGCCCGTAACCTGGGCTTCGCTCAGGCCGCGCGATGAGGCGATGGGCTCCACCAAATCGGCGTAGAGGCTGTCGGCAAGGGCTTCCATCATCGATCGGAAGGCGGGCGACATCCCCTTGGAGGTCAATGGCTCGATCGCACTCTTGTATTTTCCGGCTCGGGTGAACTCGGCTTCGATGCCCAATTTGTCGAGGGTGCCCTTGAAGAAGGTGGTTCCGATGTGGAGGCCGTTGACGAGGAAGAAGCCCTCGGGCGCCATGAAGATGCGGTCGCAAGCCGTACCGACGAGGAACTCCTTGTTGCCGAGCATCTCGGACCAGCAGGTGATGGGTTTGCCTGAATCGGTGGAGAACCGGGTGATGATGTCGCGAAGCTCATGGGCCTTTCCATAGCCAATCGCGAGGGGCTTGATGCGCACCAGGACTTGCTCGATCCGATCGTCGACCGCTGCCATCCGCAGCCCGGCGTCGATCTCGATCATGCTGAGGTCTGAAGGTCCGAGTCCGGGGAGGGGCTGTTCGGGGAGAGGCTGCTCGGGAAGGGAGCCGCCCAAGTCTACGATCAGGACCGAACCCT
>CAZQTQ010000080.1:0-1951 GCA_964596025.1 uncultured Rickettsiales bacterium | reverse complement strand
CGCAGGAGTACGACGATCGCTGCCACCGAGCCGACGAGTACGGCGAGCAAGAACACGACCAGTAGCCCTACCAACCAGCGACTTCTGCTGCTGCTGCGGCTCATCATGGTCCTCCGAATCTAGGTTCTTGCGACGCGACCAGACGATCCCGGTCGCTCAGGACAGGGAGGCCTTCCCTCAGGGCCCGGGGACGATGCGGATCGTGGCTCGTGCTTTGAGGTCGGCCTTCCACGCATCGACGATGCGTGTTTGGCGGGTCCGCAAGAGGCGGTCCCGTAGGGGCTGGCTGCCGGTCTCTATCGCCCCCATGTCCGGGTCCGTCTTGGACTTGAGTCGCAGGACGACGTAGCCAGATGGAATTTTGATCGGTTCGGGAGTGACTGATCCCACCGAGGGCAGAGCAAAGGCGGCGGAGATTGCCTCCGGGGAACTCCCCACCTTGGGAATGGCCCGGCTCTTTCCGTTGAAGTCGCCGCTCTCCTCGACGGTCAGCTTGCGTTCGCTCAGCAGGGCATCGGCGACCGCCTCGTCCAGGCTCCCGTCCAGCACCCCGACGAGCTTCGCGGCGGCGGCCTTCGCCAGCTCTGGGGCCTTCTCTTCGCGGAGCAGGTCTCGTGCGATCTCGCCTTGCACTTCTTCGAGGGCCTGGACCTGTGCTTCCTGGAACTCGTCCAGGCGAATGATGTGGAGTCCGTACTGGGTTTCGACGATTTCGCTGACCTCGCCGGGCTGTAGGGCGAAGGCGGCTTCCGAGAAGGGCTTGACCATTCGGGTCTCGTCGAAAAATCCGAGGTCGCCGCCGCGGGACGAGGACGAATCCTCCGAGTGCTCGGTTGCAAGCGCGGCGAAATCTGCACCCCCGCGGGCCTGCAAGAGAAGCTCCTCCATCTGGCCCCGAATGCCAGTGCGCTTGGCCTCATCGTCGTCGTCGGCGAACTTCTTGAGGATGTGCCGGGCCTTGGCCTTCTTCGGTGTGTTGTAGAGGCGGTCGAAGTCGCGATCGTAGCGCTCCCGAATCTCGGCGGGGTGGGCCTCTTCGTAGGCGACGACAGCGTCCTCCTCCAGGGTGATGTCCTTCCGGAAGCTGTTGGTGTTGACCCGGAGGAACTCGACGTTCCGTTTGCTGTTTTCCTTGGCGTAGACCTCTCGTACTTCGCTCTCAGTCACCTGGGCGGCGCTGCGGACGAAGTCCAGCACTGCATCGATCAGCAGATCCTCCTCGATCGATTCCTGCAACCGGGATGCCCCCCGCTTCTCGTTGCTTCCGAGGTACTGCTTGTACAGCACCATGTCGAAGTTGCCCTGATCGTCCTGAAAGGAGGGGTTGGTCAGGACGGCCTGCTGTACCTCTGCTCCCGAAACGACCAAGCCCTCGGAGCGAGCGGCTTCGGTCATGAGACGGCGTTCGATGAGGCCATCGATGACCTGTTGCCGGATGCGCTGGCGATCCGACTCGGTCATGTTGGGGTTGAAGCGCTGCTGGAACCGCACCTGCTGACGCCATTGCCGGTTCACGACGTTGTCGCGGATCGCGTACCCGTCTACCTCAGCAATGACTGCGGTTTGATCCGAGAGCAGGGCGGAGGAGCCGAAGAAGAAGATGAAGACCAAACAGATGAGCGCAAGGATCCCCTTGATGAAGAAGGAATTTGCGTTGCGGCGGATAAGTCCCAGCATCGGCTGCGTCCTGGAGAATGTGCGGCGGGGCCCAGGCCTCGATTGTCGGCCGTCACGTGCGCGCGTCAATGAGTGGCAACGGGGTCGCCCCGGAGGGCGCTGAGTGTGTCTTCCCAGGGGACGTTCGTCAAGGTGCGGGATAGGTGGGTACGAAACAAGGGCGAAGTGCCCCGGTTTCTTTTCGGTTTTGGACTCTCAATCCTAAGACTTGGTGGTGCGGTCTGGGGCCCAGTTCCATCTCGGTCATCCCCAAATCCTTGCAGGAGCGTAACTT
>CAZQTQ010000079.1:5526-13066 GCA_964596025.1 uncultured Rickettsiales bacterium | reverse complement strand
GCGAAGCACATGGGGCAGGTAGCTCCCGTTTCGTTCCACGAGCACAAAGGGTGCGTCGCTCGGTAGTCGATCGCTGGCCTGGCGCAGGGCATTGCGCGCTTCCTGCTCGTTGAGCGTTGCCACGATGCCGTCCAGCACCAGGCCGGCAAATTGCTCGGGGCACCCCTCCAGTTCGTCCAATTTCCGGGCATCGGACGCAGCCTCACCCCAGCGGAGCGGCGGGTCCTGATCGGGGACGTGGGCCCACGGATTGCCGGCTGGCCGGGGAACCGGAACCGTTGCCAAGGTCGGAGCGAAGAGGCGCCCTGCCGAGGAGAGTTCCTGCCGCAGTCCGGCCAGCCATCCCTCGGCCGCGCCCTCGCCGAGCCAGAACACCGGGGCGCTGCCTTCAAATCGCGAAGCTGCCGGTGGGGGACCGGACCAGGGAAGAAGGGTGGGGGGGGCGAGAGTCACACCTGGTAAGTTACCTCGGCATGTCTGCATTCGCGTCCCTGAGGCACCGTATGACTCGGATGTTCTCGTTGGCTGGTGCCCCTCTTGCCGCCGCCGTTGCGCTTCTGGTCGCTCCGTCCGCCCATGCGTACGGGGAGGCCGGTGCCGATGGCCCCACGTGGGACGAGCGTGCTGTCCACCTCTTTACCGATCGCCTTCGCGTCGATCCGGACGCCACGGACGGTGCATTCTCCGGCTACCCGCCGGTCCGTCCTCTGGTCTTTCACCAAGGTCTGCACGAGGCAGCCCGCTTCTATGCCGACGATATGGCCGAGAACGGCTGCTTCCCCGAGGACCATAGCTCCTGCGACGGGACGTCTTTTGGTAAGCGCCTCGTCCAGTTCTACTCGGGGGGAGCTTTTGCCGAGAACATCGCCTGGCAGAGTCCCGACGCCCAGACGGTGGTCTTTGACGGCTGGCTTTACTCCCCGCCCCACCGCGACAACATGCTCGATGATCTATGGACCGAGCTGGGCACGGGACAGGCGGTCGGCACCACTGGCACCTACTGGGTCCAGGATTTTGGTGCAGGGGACATTGCCGACGAGCCGATCGCGACCTCGGGGACCCACTGGCCGCTCGCGCCCAGCTCGGGGTCGTCACCGAGTTTCTACCTCGCCGTCTACGACCCAGAGGGAGATCCAAGCTCGGTCCAGGTCGATGTGGATGGGACTTGCTGGAACCTGAGCCAAGACCGAGGGACCCCCTCCATGGGGACCTACGAGGCCTCGATTCCGCTCGAAGGCGCCGGATGCGTCCGGTACGCATTTGTGGTGCGTCGTCACGACGGGACTACGGTGCACTACCCCAGCGAGGGCTACTTCTCGCTCCCTCTGGGGGGGGCGGACTGCCCCGTCTGGGAGGACATCTCCTACGGCGGGGACTGCGGGGGCTCTGGAGCGGATGGAGGGGGGCTCGGTGGGGTGGGAGGGGGCTGCGCAGGACCCTCATCGGACGGTCCCGACGGGTCCTCCGACCGCAACGTCGGATACAGTCGATGCAGCCTGCAGGCCGAAGGAGGCCCTGGGGCTGCTATGGCCCTCTGGGTTGCGGCCCTCTTGGGCCTCCGCCGCCGCCGTATCTAGCCGAAGCTCCCTGCCATCAAGTCCTCGATCGCCTGGCGTCCCTCGTCTGAGAGGAAGCGGGTGCCGGTGCCACAGAAGCTGGTGGTCCCAATGGTCGGGGTGTGGCAGGACGTCCACTCCTGGCTTTCGGGAGTCCAGTGGAACCAGCCTCGGCGTTCCTGGTCAAAGACCCACAAGGGTTTGTTCCAAACCCGCGCCAGCTCGGCTCCCCAGCCGGTGCCGCCCTTGACGGTGTTGTCGGGCTGGATGATCCCGATGACGTAGATCTCCTGGGCCCGATTGACCTGGTGCCAAATCGTCTGGAGGATGCGCCGGAAGGTTTGTGATGACGCGTACCTGCGGCCCATGCGCTGGGAGACGTAGGACAGCGAAACATCGCCTTGGCGCAGCTCCCGCTCGCTCAAATGGACTTGGCTCACCTCGCGGGCGGGGTTGTGCCCGGGGAAGGTGAAGTTCTGCTCGGTGATCCCATAGCGGTCCGCGATCTCTCCAAAGGCGGCCTCGGTCCCGGCGGCCCCGCCGGAATAGAGGGTGGGCGTGGCGACCGCCTGGTGGCTGTCCGGGGCAGGGACGGCCCGGGTGATCAGCGTGTCCTGAAGCCGCATCGTATCGGGAGTCAGGCTCAGGCTGATTTCGGCGAGTTGGTCCGAGTCGTGGTCTTTGAGCAGTCGCAGGTCGACGTGCTTGCTCTGGGGCTGGAGCACCAGGGCCACGTCCACCAGCTCCGCCACGGCGCCGGCCGGCATGGGCAGTGTTTGCCCCTCTGTCTGCATTTCATGTCGGTGGGTCAGGGCAGTTACCCAGAGTTCGGCCTGGCAGGAGGCGGCTAAGGCCTTGAGCCCAGTGATCTGATCTCGATCCATTTCGCTGCCGGTCAGACCATCGATCAGGATCGCTGTGGGCTTGAACTTGGCGTGTTCGGCGAGCAGCCCAACGACGCCGCTGAGCTTCTGGGCTGAGAACGCTCGCCGGTTGTAGGTCTGAATCATTCGATGTCGCTCAAGCAGGAGCTTCGCTTCGCTGGGATCCCTGAGACCAGTGCGCTTGCTCAGGTCGTGAAGGAGCGAGTCGTACCAGGCCCGGACCTCGTCGATGCCGCCATCGAGGCTGACGTGGAGGACATTCCGCTCCCGAAGTACGTCGTCTAACCCCAACTGAACGAGGAAGGCGGTCTTGCCGACGCCGGCTCGAGCAAGGATGACCCCCAGGTTCCCCGGACCAAGGCCCCCGTGAATGCTCTGCTCCAAGAGGCGGAGCGGGCTGTGCGCGTTGACTTCCTTGCGGTACATGGCTCGCTCCCTCTAAGCGCTCTTGTTGTTCTCGAACTCGGCGATGAGCTCTTCTTGGACGCTGGCCGGAACCGGTGCGTACTTGTCGAATTCCATTGTGAAGCTGGCCTTGCCCTGGGTGGCAGACCGCAGGGTCGTGGCATAACCGAACATCTCCGCCAGCGGCACGCCGGCCTCGACGCGGGCAAAGCCCTCCTCTTCTTGGGCCCCAGCGATGCTTCCGCGGCGCTGCATCAGCGTGCCGACGATGGAGCCGTGGAACTCGGCTGGGCCCTCGACCTCCACCTTCATTAGGGGTTCAAGGATGATGGGCTTGGCCTTCCGGTAGTTCTCGCGCCAGGCGCCTCGGGCCGCCTCTTGGAAGGCGACGTCGCTGGAGTCGACGGAGTGGTGCGCGCCGTCAGTGATATGCGCCCGGACGCCCACAACCGGGTAGTGGCACAGCATCCCCTTGCTGAGCATCGACTTGAAGCCCTTGTTGACCGAGGAGATGTAGTCCTTGGGAATGTTGCCGCCGCTGACGCTGTTCTCGTACTCGTACTCGCCGCTTTCAGAGGGTCCAAGCGTGCCGATGATTCGCCCGAATTGTCCCGCACCGCCGGTCTGTTTCTTGTGGGTGTAGTTGAACTGGACGTCTTGCGTGATCGTCTCCCGGTAGGCGACCCGCGGGGGAGAAGTCGCCACATTGGCGCTGTACTCGCGCCTCATCCGCTCGATGTAGACGTCGAGGTGGAGTTCGCCCATGCCAGCGATGATGGTCTCGCCGCTCTCGGGGTCGGACAGGACGCGGAAGGTCGGGTCTTCCTTGGAGAAGCGCTGCAGCGCCTTGCTCATGTTGACTTCGTCCTTCGCCTCCACCGGGTGGACAGAAACCGAGATTACGGGGTCCGCCACGTGCATGTGCGACATGACGAACTCCGTGTTGGGGTCGGTGAAGGTGTCGCCGCTGTGGCAGTCGATGCCGAACATGGCGACGATGTCGCCGGCTGGTGCCTCGGTGATGTCCTCCATCTCGTCGGAGTGCATCCGCACGATGCGCCCCACCTTCACCCGCTTGCCGTTGCGGCGGTTGATGATGAAGTTGTCCCGCCGTAGCGTGCCCTGGTAGATGCGCAGGTAGGTCAGCTGGCCGTAGCGTCCGTCCTCCAGCTTGAAGGCCAGCATCACCAGTCCTCCTTCGGGATCCGAGGGAAGCACGACCGCCTCGACCACGGAGTCGTCGGCCACTGGGAAGCCGGTGTTCGTGACTTCGGTGGGGTCTGGTAGGTAGCGGACGACGGCGTCGAGCAGGGGCTGAACGCCGCGGTTCTTGTACGCTGCGCCCATGAATACCGGGGTCAGCTGGAGGCCAATCGTGGCCTCGCGTGCTGCTTTGTAAACGTCCGCCGGTGTGAGCGTGTCTCCCAGGATGGCCTCCATCAGCTCTTCGCTGAACATGGAGACGGCGTCCAGCATGATCTCGCGGTACTCCTCGGCCTGCTCCTGAAGCTCAGCTGGGATGTCGCCCACCTTGATCGTCTCGCCGGTTTCGCCGTGGAAGGTAACGGCCTGCATCGTGACCAGGTCGACAATGCCCTCGTGGTCCGCCTCCAGCCCGATGGGGATCTGCATCATGACGGCGTTGTGGGCCAGCTTCTCGCGCAGCTGCTCGGTCACCTTGAAGGGGTTGGCGCCCGAGCGGTCGCACTTGTTCACAAAGGCGATGCGCGGTACGTCGTAGCGCTTCATCTGGCGGTCGACCGTCAGGGACTGACTCTGAACGCCAGCTACCCCGCAGAGCACCAGCACCGCTCCATCCAGCACCCGCAGGGCCCGCTCTACTTCGACCGTGAAGTCGACGTGTCCCGGAGTGTCGATGATGTTGATGTGGTGGCCGTCCCATTCGCACTGAGTGGCGGCAGACTGGATCGTGATCCCGCGCTCGCGCTCGAGATCCATTGAGTCCATCTTCGCGCCCACGCCGTCCTTGCCCCGGACGTCGTGGATGGTGTGAATGCGGTCGGTGTAGAAAAGGATCCGCTCGGTCAGAGTGGTCTTCCCTGAGTCGATGTGGGCAGATATGCCGATGTTGCGGCGCCTACCAAGGGGGACGGACATGATGCCGAACTCCAACGTCGTTAACGTGAGGGGATTAGATCCCCCGATCTCGCGCGCCTTATATGAGGCGCGCGAACGTCGGTCAACCGTTGGCATGGGAAACTGGAAGAAAAGGGAGGTCTTGCGTGGGGCAGGTACACTACGCCCGTGCCGGCCTTGCGAAGGCTTGAATGGTCCGCTGCCCGGGGGACGAGGCGATGGGTTTGAGACGATTGCTGTGCGCCTTCTTGTGTGTGGGCATGGCCGTGGTCGTGGGGCCGTCGCCGCTCCGTGGGGAGGAGGACACCGAGGCGGGGTCTGAGGAAGGGGAGGGCGGAGGCGAGGCCAAGGCGCCGCCACCGCCCGGAGCGGACGGCTCGGTTCCTGAAGGCGAGACACCGGCCTCGACGCCGGCGCCCGATGCGCAGGAAGAAGGGACCGTGCCTGATGCGGCGGAGGGCGCGGCGGCCGAAGAGGCCCCCCCCGATGTCTCCGAGCCCGCAGGGCCCGCGCTCGATCGCAAGACTTCGATTCTCTACGCTGGAGGGTACAAGGCCTTCGCCTCGGGCGATTTGCGGGGAGCCTTGCCCCTCTTTGAGGAGGTTCTACGGCGGGAGCCCGACCACCCGACGGCTCGCAACTACCTCGTCGAGTGCCTGATGGCTCTGGGTCGCGTCGACGAGGGACGCCTCATCGCTGAGGGCGGGACGGTTGGAGGAGAACCGACCCCTGTAGCCGGCGAGGCTCCGTCCCCATCAGGGCGCCAGGAGATTGCCCGCGACGGGGGGAAGTCGACCCAGTCTGCCTCTGAAGGGAGCCTGCCTCTGTACCGGCGCCCGAGCTTTAACCCACGGATCGAGGGCAAGGGAGGAGTTGGGCTGGGGATCCTTGGACCGGCGGTCGGTCTCAGCGCCTTTGCCCAGTACCGGCCCCACTGGTTGTTGACTCTGATTGGCGGCATTGGCGGCCTGGGCCTCTACACGAGTGAGGGTGGTGACGGCATGGGGGCGTTCTTTGGCGAAGCCCAGCTGCTCCCCATCCCTTGGCGCTTGACCCCGGTCATCGGCGTCGGCTTCTCTGCTTTCGCTGGGCCCTTGGCCTGGCAGCTAGACACCCTGCACGTGGCCTCCCTGGCTGCGCCTGGCCTCCGCCTCTTTGCCTACGGAATCCTCGGGCTCCGATACGACTCGCCCAGCAACTACTTCATCTCCGGTGGCGTCGGCTTCATGCCAACCGGCGAATGGCCGTCGTTTCTCGTGCCATTCCCCGGCTTTCGCGCGGGGGTTCGGTTCTAACGGCATGGGGTGCGGACGTCGCGCGGAGGCGGCAGTACATGCCTCTTGGATCGGGCTTCTCCTCTTGACCTTCGCCGCCTGCGGCGGGAAGGAAGAGGCGGTACCCGAACTCACCCCCGAAGTCGATGCCCTCTTCGGTGAGGCTGAAGAGGAGGAGGGCTTCGACGGCGGGGCCATCGCGGCGGAACGCGGGCCGCACGGCTCCATCATCGTCAGCGGGCTGGTCGATGCAGTGCGGCACGACAGCCTCTACTTCGATGTCCCGGGGAAGGTGATGCGGGTTGCCGTTGCTGCGGGGGACCGGGTGCGGCGCGGTCAGACCCTGGCCGAGTTGGACACCAGCAAACTCCGCTCCGACCTCAGGGAAGCCCAGGGCCGGCTGCGAGCGGCGAGGGCCAAGGTGCCTGCGTCGCGGCGCAGCGGCCGGAGGAATCAGCCGCCCCCCGACTACCTGGTTCGGGAGCTCCGTCGGCAGCAAGCCGAATCGGCGAGGACTCCCGGGGAGAAGGCCCGTGAGGTCGCCCGGATACGGAGCGCCTTTGCAGAGGAAGGCTACCGTGGCGCGGCCCAGACCGCCGAAGCCCTGTACCACCGGACGAATCGGCTGCCGAGCCGTCGGACCCTCAAGCGTGCGGCGGACGAGAGGCTTGCGCGGGCCTTGGTCGATGACCTGGAGCAGAGGGTTCGCCAGTTGCGCTACTTGCTGGACGAGTCGAAGCTGAGAGCCCCCTTCTCGGGCCAGGTGCACCTCGTCGGGGTGAAGCCTGGGGACCCCTGGAGTCCGCGGACCTCGGAGCCGGCGGTGGAGCTCCTGGATGATTCCGACCTTGCCCTCCGGGTCCTCGTGCCCCGGTCGGCAGCAGAGAAGCTTCGTCTACGTCAGCGGTTGCCGGTGGAACTCCCGGCAACCGGGGACGGCGAACCGATCCGGCTCGTCCAGGGCCTTGTTCAGGAGGTGGACTGGGAGGAAGTTCCGCTGGCCGACGGAGAGGGTGGCGAGATTGTCCCGCACTTGCGGGTGTCCTTGGTCCTGCCTCGAGGCCTGGAGGACCGACTGAGCATCGGCGAAGAACTGCGCATTGCTTTCCGTCCCTAGTCGCTGCCAGGCAACTCCCAAGTGACCGTACAGCTCCGGTTCGGTGGGCCGAGCATTGGGTCGTCGACGGACGCGGAAAATGCGGTGCAGCCGATCCTTGCGGCGCTGCTGGAGAACAGCTATCAACGCCCTCGGCCACCGCGAACGTCCGTGAGCCCCTGAGAGGTACAGCGCCCGTGCCCCGCCGCACCGACTTGAACTCCATTC
>CAZQTQ010000079.1:3788-5516 GCA_964596025.1 uncultured Rickettsiales bacterium | reverse complement strand
GCCTGCGAGTTCGATTATTCCGGAACTCAGGCTTGCAAGGCGCTGCGGGACGATGGGTTTCAGGTCATCCTGATCAACTCCAACCCAGCGACGGTGATGACCGACCCGGACGTGGCGGACAAGACCTACATCGAGCCGATCACGGCGGAAGCAGTCGAGCGGATTCTGGAGCTGGAGCGGCCCAGCGCCCTCTTGCCCACCATGGGCGGCCAGACCGCGCTGAACGTGACCATGGAACTCGAAGAGCGGGGCTCGTTGGAGAAGTACGGGGTCGAACTCATCGGCGCCAACACCACTGCCATCCGCAAGGCAGAGGACCGGGCGCTGTTTCAGCAGGCTATGGAGCGCATCGGGGTGGAGATGCCCCGCGGAGGCTTCGCCCACGACATGAGTGAAGCCTGGGAACTTGTGGAGGACACGGGCTTCCCCGCCATCATTCGGCCGTCCTTCACCTTGGGTGGTACCGGTGGCGGCATCGCCTACAACCGTGAAGAGTTCGGACGGATGGTCGAGTGGGGGCTGCGCAACTCGCCCACGACCGAGGTGTTGATCGAGGAGAGCATCCTCGGCTGGAAGGAGTTCGAACTCGAGGTCATGCGGGACCTCGACGACAACGTGGTGATTGTCTGCAGCATCGAGAATTTCGACCCCATGGGCGTCCACACCGGGGATTCGATCACCGTGGCCCCGGCCCAGACCCTGTCAGATGTCGAGTACCAGACGATGCGGGACTCTGCTCTGCGCATCATCCGAGAGATCGGTGTGGACTCGGGTGGCTCCAACATCCAGTACGGGGTCTGCCCGCAGACCGGGCGAATGGTCGTCATCGAGGCCAACCCGCGGGTCTCACGATCGTCGGCTCTGGCGTCCAAGGCTACCGGCTTCCCCATTGCCCACATAGCCGCCAAGCTCGCGGTGGGCTACCGGCTGGACGAGATCCCCAACGCAATCACCCGCAAGACGCCGGCGGCCTTTGAGCCGACCATCGATTACGTGGTCACGAAGATCCCTCGATGGGCCTTTGAGAAGTTCCCCGGCGCCGAGACCACCCTCGGCACGCAGATGAAGTCAGTGGGCGAGGTCATGGCGATTGGACGGACCTTCCGGGAGAGCCTGCAGAAGGGGCTGTCCAGCCTGGAGCAGGGTCGGCATGGCTTGGGTGCCGACGGCCGCGACGAGATCGACGTGGACGACACGGTGGGCCCCGAGACCCGGGCCTCGATTGTACGCTCGATTCGCCGACGGCTAAGTAGGCCTCAGTCCGACAACATCTTCTTCTTGCGCCATGCCCTCCGGCTGGGAATGGGCGTGCCCGAGTTGCACGAGCACACGGGGATCGACCCCTGGTTCCTCGATCAGATCGTGCAGCTTGTGGAGCGGGAGGCCGAACTGCGGTCCGCTGGCTCGCTGGACGCCCTGACCGACCCCATCTTGCGCGGGGCCAAGCGCGATGGCTTTACCGACATTCAGATAGCCCACCTCCTGGGGGCGACCGAGCGTGAGGTGCGCACGAGGCGCTACAGCTCGGGGATCCGTCCCGTCTACAAGGCTGTAGATACCTGCGCGGCCGAGTTCGAGGCCGAGACCCCCTATTTCTATTCGACCTACGAAGACGGGGAGACCGAGGTGCCGGAGGTAGGCGACGAGGACAGGCGGGTCGTGGTGCTAGGCAGCGGGCCAAACCGCATCGGCCAGGGGGTCGAGTTCGACTACTGCTGTGTTCACGGG
>CAZQTQ010000079.1:0-3778 GCA_964596025.1 uncultured Rickettsiales bacterium | reverse complement strand
ACGGGGCTCTGGCCCTGCGGGAGGCCGGTTTCACCACCATCATGGTGAACCTCAACCCCGAGACGGTGTCGACGGACTACGACATCGTCGATCGGCTTTACTTCGAGCCCCTGACGCTTGAGTCCGTGCTGGAGATAATGGCCGTGGAGAAGCCCTACGGGGTGATCGTCCAGTTTGGGGGGCAGACGCCCCTGAAGCTGGCTTCGGCCTTGGAAAAGGAGGGGGTGCCGATTCTCGGGACCCCGCCGGCGGCGATCCATCGGGCCGAAGACCGGGACGAGTTCCTGAAGCTGGCCAAGGAAATCGAAGCACAGGTACCCGAAGGCGGAACTGCGCTGTCAGTGGATGGGGGGGTGGCCAAGGCCACGGAGCTGGGATACCCCGTGCTCGTCCGTCCCTCCTACGTCCTAGGCGGACGCGGCATGGCCATTGTCTACGAGGAGACCGAGTTGCGCTCCTACATTCGGGACGCCCTCGCCATGGAACCCGACCAACCCGTCCTCATCGACAAGTTCCTCGAGAATGCACTCGAGGTTGATGTTGACTGCCTCGCCGACGTCGAAGGAAACGTCGTCATCGGTGGCGTCATGCAGCACATCGAGCAGGCTGGAATCCACTCCGGAGACTCCTCCTGTGTCTTGCCCGCTTACGGGATTCCGGAGAACCTCATGCAGGAGATGCGCGAGGTCGTCTGTCGCTTCGCCCGCGCTCTGGGCGTTGTGGGCCTGATGAACACGCAGTTCGCCATCCACGAGGAGAAGGTCTACACCATCGAGGTGAACCCGCGAGCCTCGCGGACCGTGCCCTTTGTCAGCAAGGCCATCGGTGTGCCTCTGGCGAAGTACGCGGCACGGCTGATGGGTGGCGAGACCCTGGAGCAGCTCGGCTTCACCGAGGAGCGCGTGCCCAAGATGTTCTCAGTGAAGAAGGTGGTTCTGCCCTTCCGCAAGCTGGCGGGCTCCGACCCCCTGCTGGGTCCCGAGATGAAGAGTACCGGCGAAGTGATGGGCATTGCCGAGACCTTCGGGGAGGCCTTCGCGAAGGCGACGATGGCCGGTGGAGAGAAAGTTCCCCGAAGCGGGACGGTCTTCCTCTCAGTGAATGATGCCGACAAGCTGGCCCTCCTGCCGATTGCACGCGAGCTGGAGCGGCTCGACTTCCACCTCATCGCGACTGCGGGAACTGCAGCCTCATTGCGGGGGTCGGACGTTGCCTGCGACGCGGTCTTCAAGGTGAACGAGGGGCGGCCCAACCTCGTCGACTTCGTAAAGAACGATGAAGTCGCCCTCATCGTGAACACGCCCCTGGGTCGGGAATCGCGCTTTGACGAGCGGGCGATCCGGATGGCTGCGCTGGAGTACAACATCCCCTGCGTCACGACAATGGCGGCGGCAGTCGCCATGGTCAGCGCGCTCAGGGCTCAGAATGAACGGGAGTTTGAGGTCCGGGCAGTGCAGTCGTGGCACCAGGAGACTTTGGCCTGATTCCCAGCGCATCGATGCAGCCCTCGGGCGCCCGTCCCATTGCGAGCCATGCGCTCTTGCTGGCCGGCACGGTGATCGTCTTGGCGCCTGCAAGCAAGGCCGGGCTGATGCTCTACGACCTTGGCGAGCTGGTCTTCTTCGTCGACAAGTTAAGCGAGGGGGCTCGCCCGGGCCTGGACTTCGCCGTCAACGCCTACGGTCCCGGTCGCTACCTGCTCGTCGACGCCTTGTTCGAGAGCTACGGTCGCTCTTTTGTGGTGCTGAGCGCCGCGCTCCTCGGCGTCCAGGTTCTGATTGCGTCCTTGGCCTACGAAGCCGGCCGTCGCCTCTTGCCGGCTCCCTGGTTCCTCGTCCCCGTCCTCTGCCTCTGGGCCGCACCGGGGCCCCTTCACAAGGGCTTCTACCTCGCGGGCACCCTTGGCCTTCTGATCGGCCTGATGCACTACTTGGAGCGTCCCGGTCCGCTGCGAGCCCTCGTCTACGGAGGGGTTCTGGCCGCTGTGGCCCTCTTCCGCCTCGACCTTGGCGCCTTTGGAGCGCTGGCCCTCTTCTTCGCCTGCGCTGGGGCGCGGGAGCGCTGGCGGGACCTCGCCCTAGGTGTCCTGCCCTTGAGTTTGGGCCTCCTCGGGGTCTACCACCAGCTGCACGGTATCGACCCCGCTGCGCCAGCTGCGGTTTGGACCCAGATTCTCGACGACGCCTGGAAGAACCAGAGCATCATCTACCCCCGAATGCCGGGCTGGGCGGAGCTCAGCTCTCTCTCCTCGCCGGACCCATGGCTGATGTGGCTTCCTCTGCCGGTCTATGCCGGCCTTGGTCTCCTCTTGGGTCGCGCCATGGAGCCAAACTCTGCGGTTCCCATTCGCCGCCGGCGTGCGCTTGCAGCCCTGCTCGTTCTGGGCATTCTCAGCTGCAACCAGCTGCGGATGAAGCCGGAACTGGGCCACCTCCTGCAGGCCGGTCCACTGCTGTGGCTGGCTTGGACCGTGCTCTTCCAGTCGGTGGCGGCGGAGGCGTGGAGCCAGCGCAAGGAAGGGCTCTTCTGGGCCTGCTTGCTGGCGGTCTTGGTCCTGCCGGCACTTCTGGCATGGAACACCTCAGTTGTGCACCGCGGCGACCTCTACACCGGCGGATTTACCCTCGACGACGAGCGCACAGAGAAACTCTCGACCCCGCTGGGGCGGGCCCGCCTCAACGTCGGTGAGAAGGCAGAACTGGAGCCACTGCTCGACTTCCTCCGGGACGAGGTGCCTCCTGGCCCCCTGTGGGTGCCGACCAACCAGCCTCTGTACTATTCCCTCAGTGGGCGGCGGGACGTGACCGGCTACGTGGGAGTGCTCTACTACGCCGGCAGCGCATCGGCTCAGGAACAGCTGCTCTTGCGGCTCGAAACCCACAAACCGCCGGTGGCGGTCTTTGTTGACGACAGCATTGAGGGGCCCGAGAGACGCCTGGGGCGGGCCGCGCCTGCGGTCCATGCCTACCTCTTCCGTACCTACCGGACAGTGCACACCTTCGGGCGCAATCGGGTGATGCTCAGGCGGCCCGGCCGGTGATGGCAGGAGTCGTTTGGCGCAGGCTCCGATCCTGTGCTGCCTTCCTTGCGCTGATGATGTTGCTCGGGTGGCCCTCTCCGGTCCGGGCAGTCTGGGAGCCGCCGGATGCGGGCTGGGAGCAGGTCAGGACCGGTCCGCTGGTGGTTCACTTTCGCCCTGCTGCGAGGCCAACCGCCCAGCGGCTCGCCCAAATGGGTCCCGAGGCGGTCGACCGCATCGTCCGCGCTACGGGCTTCGAGGCGCCCCGGCGGATGGACGTCGTCCTGGCCAGCGATCAGCGTACATTCGTCCGACTGCAGCCATCTCCCCCGCCGAACTGGGCCGCCGGCACCGCCTGGAGCGACCACAGCACCCTCTATCTTCGCCTCGACCTGCCTCGACGTGGGGTGAACCCCCTCCCCCAGGTCTACGTCCACGAGCTCTGCCACCTTATCGTCGGCAGCGGCTTCGGAGAGGCCTCGCCCCCTCGGTGGCTGTCCGAGGGGTTGGCCCGGCTCCTCGCGGGCGAGTTGGACCCAGAAGATCACGTCTTGCTCTCTCGTGCGGCCATGACCGGGACCATGCTCAGCCTTCGGGAGCTGACTAGTTCCTGGCCCCGTCAGGCCGGCCGCGCCCACCTCGCCTATGCCCAGTCGGTCCACTTCACCATTTTCCTCAATCGCCAAGGCGAAGGGGTGCTGCCGAAACTCCTGGCGGAGCTTCGGGCGGGGCGATCCACCGAGGATGCCCTACAGCTGG
>CAZQTQ010000078.1:10290-13111 GCA_964596025.1 uncultured Rickettsiales bacterium | reverse complement strand
GGTGCGTCGGTGCCGACCATCACAGCGTGTACCCCAGGGAGGGCTGCAGCCTTGCTCGTGTCGATGCGCTTGATGCGGGCGTAGGGCCAAGCCGAACGCAAGATCTTGCAGCACAGCATGCCCGGAAGGCGAATGTCGTCGGTGTAGACGGCCTGGCCGGTGACCTTAGCGCGGGCGTCGAGCAGTGGGGTCCGCTTCCCGACGATGTGGAACTCGTCGTCGGGGCGTCGCCTGTCTTCTGGGGGCGTTGGCAGGCTGGCCTGCCCTTCGCGGAACGCTTTCTCGTCCTGATACGTGGCCATGCAGGGGTTTTATCGCATGAGGCCGCTTCCTGCGCCACCCCCGTTCCCATGCCTTGGGGCTCGTGGCGCAAAGGGGGACTCCCTCGATGTCTTCAGCGGCGGTCGCTCAAGGCCGGCAGAGGCCGTCGTCGCAGATCTGGGCGATTGGCGCCAGCTCGGAGTCCAGAGTGGGGCAGGCCTCCTCTTCCCCCCACGTGCCGTCCTCGCAGGTTTGGAGGTGGTAGGTGTCGGTGCAGCGGCTCTCGCCCTCGCTGCAAGCGCCTCCGCCGCCGCTGTCGCACCCGACGAGGAAGAGACCAGCTGTAAGTCCGCCGAGTGCAGCCCGGCGAAGGAGGCGCGGCCTCATCCCTTGCCTCCCTTGTCGTCGTCGCCCTGAATGCGCTCCGGCGCGGAGGGGTCGCCGCCGTCTTTGTGCCAGGTGCGGTCTGTTTCCTTTCGGTAGACGGTCATTCCCCGGTCCCGGAGTTTGTCGAGCTCCCCCTCGCTCAGGGTGTCGCCGAGCTGCCGTAGCGCCCTCTCGCGGAGGGCCCCCCGTTGTTCGTTCCCGACCGAGTGGTCCGGCTCGGACCCCCGGTTCCCCGTGGCGCCCAAGTTGATGTTGGGTGCTTGGAGGTGCGGCGATAGCCGCCCACTCCCGAAGACTCCTGACCCGCTGCGTTGGCAGCTCAGACCGCAGGTCAAGGGGGCCTGGCCCGCGGCGTGGAGGATCTCCAGCTCCGCGCTGCAGTCCTCGCAGTGGTAAGCGAACAAGGGCATCGGGGCTCGTCTCTAGAAGAGTCTAGCGCGCCCTACAATTGTGGGCGGCCTGGTCCGGTAGGAGAACCCTTGCACTGGGGCGCCAGATCGGTCACCGTGGCCGAACTTGGAACGGAGTACCAGGTGGTCGCCGGTCGTCCCTTCGGGGGCGGCGGGAGGAAAGTCCGAGCTCCATAGGGCGCGGTGCTGGGTAACCCCCAGTCGGCGAAAGTTGAAGGAAAGTGCCACAGAGAACAGTCCACCGGGGAGCCTTCGGGTTCCTCGCGGTCCACGCCCGGTCGAACGTGCCGGGGACGGGGCCGCAGCGGGCAGCGATGTCCGTTGGCCAGGGTGAAAGGGTGCGGTAAGAGCGCACCGGCGGTCCAGGTGACTGGATCGGACCGGCAAACCCCATCGGGAGCAAGGCCATGTAGGGGCACGTGCGGGGACGGCCCGTCCTCAGGTGTCCGGGTAGGCTGCTCGAGCCCGTCGGTAACGGCGGGCCTAGATGAATGACCGCCTAAGAGCCGGTGGCAACTCCGGCTCGGGACAGAACTCGGCTTACGGTACTCCCCAGTCCAGGTACCCCACGGCGGAGGAGGGGCTTCGGCCCCCCCTCCGCCACCCTGGGGAGGCGTGCTGAGGGCTGCTGGCCTGTCTGCGGGTCCCCGGCACCCAGCCCCCAGCGACCTCAGGTCTGCTCGTCGCGCGCCTGGAGGGCGGGTGGGGCTGTGTGTAGGGTGCTTCCCTCCCGTGGCAGGTCGACGTGAAAGGTCGTCCCCACATCCTCCTCGCTCTCGATCCTCACCTTGCCGCCGTGGAACTGCACGATCCGCCCGACAATGGCCAGGCCGAGCCCGCTGCCGCCGGTGGAGCGGGTGCGCGAAGGGTCCACGCGATAGAAGCGGCTCATCACCCGCTCGATGTCGTCGTCTGGAATTCCTATGCCCGTGTCGCGCACGCTCAAGACCACTCCCTCGGGCGTGGTGCGGACGAAGATTGTGACTGCACCCTTATCGGTGTAGCGCAGGGCGTTCTCCAACAGGTTCATTCCGACCTGCTCGAGGCGCATTCGGTCGCCCACGATCTCGCCGCCGGGTTCGATGTCGGTGAAGACCTCGAGCCCGTGCTTTTCGGCCCGTGGGATGAAGCGGCGGGCCATTTCGACAGCGATGCGACTCACGTCAACGATGTGCTGCTCCATAACCAGGCGTCCGGCCTCCAACTTGGTTAGGGTCTCGAGGTCGCGGGCTAGGTGGGCCAGACGTTTTGCTTCGTCGTGGGCAACTGAGAGGAAGCCCAAGCGATCGGTAGGGTCCATCCCCCCCTCCTCTTCGCCCATCATGAGCGTCTCGAGGTAGGCGAGGACGTTGGTCAGGGGGGTATTGAGCTCGTGGGCAAAGTCCGCGACCTGGCGCCTGCGGATCGAGTCGGTGCGTTCGAGATCGGCGACGGTTCGCTCCAAGAGGTCCACGGTACGATTAAAGGTCAGCGCCACCCGACCAAGCTCATCCATGTCACCGACGGGGATGCGCGCCCGGGTGTCCCCGGCGGCCACCCGCCGAACAATTTCCTCGGCTTCGGTTAGCCGTGAGGTGATCGAGCGGGTTCCGAGGTAGGCGGTAAGGGCCGAGAGGAGGAAGACCGGAAGGACCCACTTCCAGGTCGCCTGCCAGATCAGGGCGAGGGTGGCGGTTCGCGAGGGCTGGGCAGCGACTCGAACAAAGCCCAAGAGACTGCCTCGCCCGCTCTTTGGCGGTGGTCCCCCGCGTACAGCGCTCACC
>CAZQTQ010000078.1:0-10280 GCA_964596025.1 uncultured Rickettsiales bacterium | reverse complement strand
CCGAGACCTTTGGGCATCCGGACCAGCTCGGAGGCGGAGGCTTGCTCAAGCAGGCTCGCGTCGAGGCTGCTCGGGGGCCCGCCGGGTGTGCCGATGCGGGCGGCAATCAGACTCCCGTCGGTGTTGTAGACGGCGATGGTCATGCGGGGAAAGGGGGCGTAGCGGCGCTCGAGGAAGTCGGCGATGACCGGGCCGCTGTCGGGGTGCCCCAAGACGCCCGCCAGGGAGTCGTTCATCGCAAAGACGGCTGGCGCCACCAGCTGTCGCTGAAACGCGTCTGAGAGAACGTTGGCGCTCAGCTGGTAGACGATGAGCTGCGAGAGGGCGGCGTAGGTGGCGAGGATGGCCAGGGTGGTGACGAGGAGACGCTGGAAGAGGGAACGCCGTGTGCCGGGCGGTTCCGGGACCCGAAGGGCGTAGCGCTGGCGGATGCTGCCGGCGTCTTCGGGTTCCTCGGGCGTGTTCTCGGACCAGGCCTGGCGGGCCTTACGGAAGCGAACGACAGTGTTTTCGGTTTCGCTGTGCGGAATCCCACCGGGTCGGTCGGGTCCGCCGTGGTTAGTCATCCGGGTCGTCGCGGTACCGGTAGCCGACGCGGAAGACGGTCTGGATCACATCTCGAGGCCCTCCGGCCTCCGCGACCTTTCGCCGAACCCGAGCGATGTGGGAGTCGATGGTCCGGGCGTAGCCGGCGTGGTCGTAGCCCCAGACGTGATCCAGCAACTCCTCTCGGGTGAAGACCCGGCCGGGCCGTCGCGCCATGAAGTAGAGGAGGTCGAACTCGGTTGGCGTGAGTTCGATTAGGTGCTTGTGGACGTGGACCTCGCGGCGTCCGGGGTCTATGGCGATGGGCGGTCTGAGGATTGAGGCGGGGGTGATGACCGACTCGGGGTCGCCTCGCTCGGGCTTTGGGGCCGCGCCGGCGCTGGCATCAGCGGGACCGGCTACTGCTTGGGCCGCGCTGGCGGTCTGAGTCAGCTGGCGGCGTTGGAGGAGGCTGCGCACCCGAGCCACGAGCTCTTTGACTCCGAAGGGCTTGCGGACGTAGTCGTCCGCGCCCACAGTCAGACCCATTACCGCATCGACCTCTTCGACCCGTGCGGTCAGCATGAGGATGGCGGGTTGGGGCTCGCCGCTGGAGCGTATGGCCTGGCAGACGTCGAAGCCGGAGCGTCCGGGCAGCATGACGTCGAGAATGACGAGATCGGGCTTCAGCTCGTAGTAGAGCTCCAGGCCCTTGTCGCCGTCCGCCGCATGGTGGCAGGTCAGCGATTCGCGTTCGAGGTGGAACTTCACGACCGACGCGATGCGCTGGTCATCTTCGACAATGAGGATGGTAGATGCCACGGACCAATCCTATCCCAAAGGGGGCCGATTGCGCGCGGGTCGGGCCCAACTTGTTGTGGAGTTGTTGCGAAACATCCCAGATGTTGCCGAGTAGGACCCAATTGGGGCCACGTATTCACCGAAAATCCACAGGATCGGACACACGCCCGCAACAACCCGTGACGAAACTAATAAAGCACCTCGGGGCCTAGCCCCACAAGACACCGGAGCAGAAGCCATGATCTCCCAACACATCGATATGATTCAGCAAAGCGCTTCGCAGGCCATTCGGCGGCTACACACCGACGAGAAGGGCCAGGGGATGACCGAGTACGTCATCATCCTCGTTGCCATCGCTGTCGTCTGCATCGCCATTGCCGTCCAGTTTGGCGGCAAGATCAAGGCGCTGTTTGAGACCGCCGACGGCGAGATCGACACCGTCGACCAAAACCTCTAGTAACTGCTTCGTCTCGTCTGCCGGCGGCTCCCTCTGTGGCCGCAGGCAGGCAGATGCGGCGCTTGCGCTGCCCTCCTGTAGCCGGCGGATTGGCCCGCCTGGGGTGCGTGTACCCGGGAGGCCGCCGCCCACCTCCCCGGATTTTCTGGCAACTGGCTCCACTGCGGGGTATGAGGAGGTCCGCGCACCGCGGATGCTTGGGAGCCCACCATGGATCCACCGGCGAAACGGTCTGAGGTCGAGACGGATCTCCCGTCGACCGGAGACGAGTCGGAGGTCAGTGCACCCCGGGCCCTGAGTCTCGAGGAATTTCAGTTCAATTTTGGGGTCTCGGACGGCGCCCGTGCGCGTGCGCTGATGGGGCCGCCTGCCTTTGCTCTGCGGGCCAAGCGGTGCGATGAGGCCTTGCAGCGATTCTGGTCCCGCATCGACCGCCAGCACGATCGGCTCTGGCTTGCAGCCGGCGATGGCCGCATCGACGAGGATGGGCACGAACTGCGCCCGGCCCTGTTGGATGACGAGGGACGTGACCCCCTGGCCGCACGCAGCCACTCTCGGGAGCTGTTCCGCGATCGCAAGGATCCCAAGGTGGATCAACGCGAAGCTTTCAACCGCGCCTGGCACGCCTACCTCGACCGCTGCGGTCTCGGGGCGGTGGCCCGCATCGTGCGCGACTACAACAAGTACTTCCCTATGGAGGCTGAACTCAAGACCGATCCCAAGACGGAGAGCTACCTCTGGCTCGGCCTCCCTTGGGAGCCCAAGGACGTTCCTTCGCGCGACGACATCTTGGAACGGTTCCCGCTGAAGTGACCCTCTCCGCAGCTTTCCCGCTGCGGTGGGGAACGACGTCTCGTGGATGGAGTAAGATGCGCGCCATGTCGGCCCGGAACCTCGCCCCGGTGTGTCTTGCGCTGCTCATCGGCACCCTCCTGTCGCCTACGGCTAAGGCCGGAGGCTTTGGGGTCTACGACTCGACTGCCTTCCATTTCGGTGAGGCCCTCTCGGAGGGCGGTGGGAACGGGACCTGGTTGGACCAGGGTGTGGGGCTGGAGCTGTTCCTTGGGCACCGTACCTCGCGTCTGACGGGCCGCCTGCGCTTTGCCTACAATGCTGTCGTCGACCTCGATCCCCGCAACACGGATAGGGAGACTGCTGAGCGGGTTCAGCACACGGGGCTCTTTGCCGTCGGGGCTCGGGTTGAGTTGCTTCCCGATCTCGAAAAGGTCTTCGGCCTCTATGCTTCGCTTGACTTCGGGGTCTCGCCCTTGGTTACGAATCTCCGAATCTTCGTCTTTGGACAAGTAGGGCCGGGGATTCGAATCCGGCCTGTCGAGGCTCTTGAGATCTTTGCCGAGGTCGGGGCCCTTCTTCGATACGAGCATGCTGTTGGCGTGGGTCCCTCAGTCCAGATCGGTGCTCGGGTGTCTTTCGACTGATCCGGGACGGCAGCAGACAGGAGACCAGTCATGCGTGACTCCGCCTACCAGAGCGTCCCATACGAGCTCCCAGAGATTCCCCACGACTACGGCGACAAGGTTCACATCCTTGCTGATGTCATCGGACTCAGCTTGCTGTCTCGAATTGGCAGTCCCGAGACGCGTCAGCCTGCGATCAACCGGCTATTGGAGCGCTGCTACAGCATCCTGTACTCCGCCGTGCTCAATAGCCTCTTTCCGCGGCTGAACGCCGAGGTCGAGACCCGAATGTCGGGCTCTGTTGAGGGCGCCGCCTATCGCGGAGAGGTCATCGACCCCGCGGCCAAGGTCGTTCTCGTCGGCGTGGCGCGGGCGGGAACCCTGCCGGCCTACCAGGGCTTCGAGCTGATCAACGACCTCTGCTACAGCAGGGGAGTCCGGGTGGACCACATTTATATGCAGCGGCGCACCGACGCCCAAGGCCGGGTGATCGGGGTGGACCTGGGCGGGAGCAAGTTCGGTGGGGACGTTGATCGTGCGCTGGTCTTGCTTCCCGACCCAATGGGGGCTACCGGTTCATCGATGTCGGATGCGGTTGGCTTGGTGAAGGCTCTGCCCGGTGTGCCGCTGGAGCTTGTCAGCCTCCAGCTGATCATCACTCCGGAGTTTGTTGCCCGGATGAAGGCGGATCATCCCAACGTGCACATCTACGCCTTGCGGTTGGACCGCGGCCTCAGTTCGGAGGAGGTGTTGGCGTCGACGCCGGGCTCTGGCGGTGGAGAGGTCGGAATCAACGAAGTTCAGTACATCGTTCCCGGGGCAGGTGGCCTCGGCGAGCTCATCAACAACTCCTACGCCTGAGCCGGACCTTTCGCTGGGACCTAGGCCGGGAAACCCAGGGTCTCTAGGCTCTTGTAGAGGTGGCCGACTTCCTCGGTGTAGCCGTTGAAGCGGCGCGTAGGGATCCGGTCACCGGTGTCGCTTAAGCGTTCAGAAGCCTGCGACCACCGCGGGTGAGGGATGCGCGGCTCGACGTTGCCCCAGAAGTCATACTCGGCGGGAGCCAGCTTGTTCCAGAATGTCGGCGGTTGCTCCCGCAGAAGCTCGATGCGCACGATGGCCTTGGCGCTCTTGTAGCCGTACTTCCAGGGTGTCAGCAGGCGGATGGGGGCGCCGTGCTGGCCGGGCAGAGGGTGGCCGTAGATCCCGGTTGCGAGCAGGGTGATGTCGAGCATCGCTTCGGGAAGGGTTAGCCCCTCGAAGTAGGGCCAGGGGTACCAGGGCTGGCTCGATTGGCCGGGCAGGTGCTGCTTGTCGTCGATGCTGACGAAGCGGACGTAGCGGGCGTTGCTCGTGGGTTCCACCCGTTTGAGGAGAGCGCCGAGCGGGAAGCCAGTCCAGGGAAAGGTAGCCGACCAGGCTTCGACGCAGCGGAAGCGGTAGTGCCGTTCTTCTTGGACAAAGTCCTGAAACAGGGCGTCGATGTCGAAGGTCTTTGGCTTGTGGCATTCACCCTCGACCCGGACGGTCCAGGGACGATGGGGGTAGCTGTTGGCCAGCTTCCACACCTCGCTCTTCTCCGTCGTCAGCTCGTAGAAGTTGTTGTAGCGCGAGCCAATGGCCTCTGGGGTGAGCGAGCGGCCTGGGTCGTAGCGTGGGCTTCGCGCTGCAGGAAAGCGGGCCAGAGATGCGGCTGGTGTCGGGCTCTGGACCAGCTGTCGGGGGGGGGCCGCCTGGCTGCAGCCGGGCAGCCCGGCTGCGATGCCAAAGAAGCCGAGACCCGCCAGAACCTGTCTCCGGTCCTGCCACACTGCCTCGGTGCAGAGGTCCCGGTTGGGCAGCAGCCAGCGGCGAAAACGGGGAATGAGGGGTGGCTTGGACACGGAACCTCCCAGGTCTCACAGCGGGGACACCTCGCAGAGACCGAGTATTCCCCAGACGGCCTTGGCCGACCAGGGTTCGTCGTTCAGGGCCTAGAGGCTCAGCTCCAGGGACACCGGCGCGTGGTCCGAGCCTTCCTGTTTGGAGTGGATGCCTGCGCTCTTGATGGCGTCCTTCATGCTGTCGTCGACGAGGAAGTAGTCGATGCGCCATCCGACGTTTCGGGCCCGGCTGTTGGCGCGCCAGGACCACCAGGAGTAGCAGTCTCGGGTCTCGGGATAGCAGTGGCGGAAGGTGTCGATGTAGCCCTCGTCCAGGTAGCGATCCATCCAGGCACGCTCTTCTGGGAGGAAGCCCGAAGTCTCCCGATTTCCCTTGGGTCGGGCGAGGTCGATGTCGTGGTGGGCGGTGTTGTAGTCCCCACACACCACCACCTTTCGCCCCTGGGCCCGGAGGGCGTTCATACGAGTGAGCAGGGCATCGTAGAACTCCAGCTTGTAGTCGACCCGTTCGGGCCCCTTCCCGCCGTTGGGGAAGTAGCAGCCGAAGACGCAGAGATCGCCGTGACGGGTCATGATGGCGCGGCCTTCGGCGTCGAACTTGGGGTCGCCCAGGCCTTCGATGACCTCGTCCGGCTCCTGCCGGTAGTACACGCAGACGCCCGAATAGCCCTTCCGTTCGCCAGAATGGAACCGGACTCCCCAGCCGGGCAGGCTGGTGAGGGTGTCTGGTAGTTGTTCGGGTTGGGCCTTTGTCTCCTGGATGAAGACGAGGTCGGCGTCGACCTCCGCCATGTAGTCGAGGAAGCCCTTGCGCTCGGCGGCGCGGATGCCATTGACGTTCCAGGAGATCATCTTCATGGGCAGGGGCATAGCATGGTCTTGCGTCCCCGCGCGCCGCGGACCGGACTCTTGCCTCTCGGGCTGATCCGTGGCGGGCGCGCCAATGAAGGTACACTGCGTCCGCCCGTTTGTGGGCGCGGAGGACGGCATGAGCCAGGACGTGCAGGACAGCACGAAGGCCGGCTATCTGGGGACCGAGACGGTGGGGGCGGTTGGAGCAATCGGAGCGAGTCAGGGGGCCCGGTGGCTGGAGACCGAGGCTCCGGTCACTCTCGGTTGGGAGCTAGAGAGCTTGGAGTCCCACTCCTACTCCATCGTGACCATCGATCGGGCATGACCCCCTTGCGTCCCAGCGAGCTTCTCTTGGGGCCCTTTCGGGGCTTTTCGATCTATCCAAGAGCTCTCCAAGCCCTCTCTCCCCCGCTTGCTCTCGCCTGGGTTGCACTGGCCATCGCCGTCTTGGGCCTTGGTCTCGCCGGAAAGCGCTACCTGGAGCTGAGCTACGCCCTGGAGGAGGCCTCCGACAGCCCACTTCGGCTCATTCCCCGCATCCACGTGGACGGGACGGGGCAACTTCGGATCGAAGGTCCCCCGGGACGCCGGGTCGACGCAGGCGTATTTGTCTTGCTGCTCGATGATGAGGCGACTCGCCCCGACTTCCCCCCCCGCGAACTGGGTGACGAGCGGCCGCGGGTTGCTGTGCTGCAGTCCGGTCTGTGGATCCTCAAGAAGGACCAGCAGGTGCCTGCGGTCAAGACCTGGGCTGAGGTCGTAGCCAGCGAGGGCCCCCTCAGCATGGACGGTCCCGAGCTCTTGCACTGGATGAAGGGATTTCTACCCCGTGTCGTCGGTACGGGTTGGGCGCTTGTCAGCGCGCTGGTGCTCGTCTACCACCTGCTCTTTCAGGGGTTGTTGGTGGCGTTGCATCAGGCCATTCTCCGTCGTGGCCCAGCGGGTCCGAAGGTCGGAGAGCTCTTCGTCTTGTCCTCGGTCGCGGCGCTGCCCCCGCTCTGCGTCGCGGCTTGCGCGGCCGGCTTGGGGCTGGCCCAGAGCCAGGTCTTGGCCGTGCATGCATTGGGTCTGGGCGCGCTCTTTCTTGTCGCGGCGACGAAACAGCGCTGGGATGCAGAGGAGGGGGGGCGGACCCAAGGGACCCCGGAGGAGGGGGCCCCCGAGGTCCCCGGAGAAGCGGCATCCGACCCGTCCTGAATCGACTGCCGACTGCGGCTTCGGCGCCGGCGCTCCTCCTGGGCGGTGGCCTGTCTTTTGCTGCGGTCGCGGGGGCGGGGAACCCCAGCATTCCGCTCCCAGCGGTCCGTTTTCTGGGCGGCGCCTTTCTGGTGGCCGTGCTGGCGGCGCGTCTGCGTGAGGACCGGGAGCCGGCAGACCCCATTCCTCACGCGGTGGCCGTGGCTCTCCTCTTTGCCTTGTGGGCCGCAGCGAGTGGTCTCTGGACGGCGGATCCAGCGGCGACGGGGCGAGTGGCCCGGCACCTCTCGGCCGAGCTCTTGTTCTTGGCGGGTCTCGCGCTGGTCCCGGATCGTCGTGGAATGGTTCGGGCGCTCGCCATCGGGGGAATTCTGGGGGGCAGTGTCCTGGTTCTGGGCTTCTTGGCAGAGCTGCCCGCTGGCGAGCCCTGGCGGGGGAGGCTGGCTCCTTTTGGGGGCGACCCCGGCCACCAAGCGCGAGGTGTGGTGCTCGCCTTGCTGTTGGCCTTGCAGGCCCTGTCGGAGGGCCGGCGAAGAATCGGGGTCACCTCCGCCTTTGCCTTCGCCGCAGGCCTCTCCTTGAGCCGGTCGGTGGCGGTGATCGTAGCGGCGGTCTTGGGGCTGTGGGTCTTCGGAGGTCCCCGTTCGAAGCGACTCAGTCTTGCCGGCGTCCTGCTCTTGGCCCTGACGCTCGGGGCTGCCGCGACGACCTTCCGTTCCGACCTCCGCTCCCCCCTCAAGGGCTTGGTAGAAGGGGACGCCTATTCCCTGACCGCGGGCCGGACCACCATCTGGCGGGTCCATGCCGCTTTGGCGACCGAACGGCTGGGGCTTGGGTGGGGTGCGGGCGCCTCACCGGGCCAGTTCGACCGCGTGCATCGCCCCCTACAAGAGGCCGGTACCGTGGGCCCCTCCCTTCCGGCCCAGGACCCGCACAATCAGTTTCTGAGGGTCTGGGTCGAGCTTGGACCCGTCGGTGTGGGGCTACTGGTCGCCCTTCTGGGGGTCCTGGGGTGGAGCGTGGCTGCGCGGCCCCAGTTCTGGCCTCTCTACCTTTTCCTGCTCCTGAGCGGCGGGACGGTGACGGTTCTGGAACACCGCTACTACTGGCTCGCCCTTGGCATCCTCGCCTTGGCATCCAGTTCCTCGACGAGGGCCACGAGCGGCGCCAGCGCGACAGACGGCGCATGATGGGCTTCTACGAAGGCCCGGCCTCGTTGACTCAGCTCCTCCCTCCGGTCTGAATCGCCCAGCAGGGCGAGGACTTCGACGGCGTAGTCTCGGCCAGAGCCGGCGATCACCAGCGCTTCACGGGCTTCGGCGCCCAGGGACTCGGCGACTTGCTCGGTGCAGATCACGGGCGTGCCGACGGCGAGGGACTCCAGGACCTTGTTTTGGACCCCGCTCCCGAAGCGCAGGGGACAGACCGTGATCCAACATCGAGCCAGGGCTCCGCTCAGATCTTCGACAAAGCCCATCCGTTCGACCCCCGGACGCCCGTCGAGTGCCTGGATCGCCCGCCCCGCCTCGGGACCGAAGATGCGGAAGCGCGCCCCGGGGTCGCCCGAACGAATCAGGGGAAGGAGGTCGCGAGCGAAGTGGGTCACCATGTCTTCGTTGGACGCCGTACTCAACTTGCCGGCAAAGCCAATGGTCCCGGGTTCGGGTGGGATGGGGCGAGGTGAAAAGCGCTCGAGGTCTACTGCGGCTCCCGCGACGATGCTCCGATTGGTTTCGCTCCCGTTGATCACCAGAGCCTGATCCCGAACCGAGATAAAGGACACCGCGTCGGCTCGCTCCAGCGCTTGCTGCTCCGCGCTCTTGACTCGCTTCTGTTCCAGGCGCATCGCCAGGCCCCGCCAGCCCCTGGCCAAGCCCCTTCCCTCCCGGTATTGGGCCGCGATGGCATCCTGGAGGTCGACCACGAGGGGAGGGGAGGGATCGGGGAGCCAGGGAAGGGTGCGGAGCAGATGGGCCAGGACCACACCTGGCTCGAAGGTCGCCAGTGCCTCCGCTACCGCCGAGCGGGCCTCCGGCTCGTCGTAGAGGGCCTGCTGGAGGGCTTGACCCGAGAGCAAGGCGCGGGCCGAACGCAGTCCAGCGCCCGATCGCTTCAGGACAGGTAGCCAGATTCGATCGACGAAGGGCAGGGCGGCCTGGATCGCGGCGGGGTCCTCGTTCGGCCCGCGCGTCGCGACGACGGCCACTGAACCGTGCTCGCTGAGGGTGCGGAGGAGGTGCCAGACCCGCAGGCGATCGCCTGCATGTATGGGCCAGGGCGGGCGGCTGCACAGGACGAGGGTGCGAGGGCCTTCTTCGCCCACGCTCAAGCTCCCGCTGGAGGCTCGTTGGAGGAGTCGAGGGCGCGGCTGACCTTCCAGAGACTTGCGAAAGCACCCAAGATTTCGCCGACCCGATCCAGCGGCCACTGGGTGTCGTTGTCGGACAAGGCCTCCTCGGGCTTAGGGTGGACCTCGAGGTAGAGCCCGTGGAAGCCCGCCCCCGCAGCGGCTCGAGCAAGGATGGGGACCCAGGCCCGCTGTCCACCGCTGCGGTTCCTGCGGGCCCCGGGTTGTTGCGCGGCGTGCGAGGCATCGATGAGCAAGGGACAGCCGGTCTCCCGCAGGAGAGCGAGGCTGCGGAAGTCCACGACCAGATCGCCGTGCCCAAAGCTCGAGCCCCGCTCAGTGATCCAGACCTTGGTTCCGCCGGCACTCCGGAGCTTCTCGACGGCGGGCTGGACTTGGTTTGGCGCGAGGAAGGGCCCCTTTTTCAGGTTGACCGGCTTGCCCGTCGCCGCAGTTGCAGCGAGAAGATCGGTCTGGCGGCAGAGGAAGGCGGGAATCTGCAGCACGTCGACGACCTGGGCCGTGGGCTCGGCCTGATCGGGGCTGTGGATGTCCGTCAGCACCACCAGACCCTGCTCCTCCTTCACGCGCCGAAGCACCTCCAGTCCCTCGTCCATGCCCGGGCCGCGGTAGCTGGCCCCAGCGGTCCGGTTCGCCTTGTCGAAGGAGGCCTTGAAGACGAAGGAGAAGCCGTGCTGTACAGCGGCCCGGGCGAGGACTTCGGCACTGGCCAACGTGGCCTCGGGGTCTTCGATGACGCAGGGACCCGCCACGAGAAGGGGGCGGGCCGGGCGGGCGGG
>CAZQTQ010000077.1:0-13181 GCA_964596025.1 uncultured Rickettsiales bacterium | reverse complement strand
GTTGGTGACGATCGTGTTCGTCACCGTGATCGGCTCATTGCTCGCCTCGACAAAGATCCCGGTGCCATCGGCCTCGTAGCTCTCGGCCCCCTCGGGGCGATTGACGGTGGAGACGAGACTTCCGGTGACCGAAAGAGACGAGTCGATCGCGCGGATCCCAAAGGATCCCGCCTGAAGAATGTTGCTATCGAGTACCTGAACGACGGAGTCGGTCTGCACCAAGAGGCCAGTCCCACCAGACTCGTTCTCGAAGCCAACACATTGGATGGTGCTCTCGCTCAACGTCACCGTACTCTGGCTGGCGTCGACTCCGGAGAGGCCGCTGTCGCACTCCCCATTGCCCAAATCGTCAAAACCGATGATCAGGTCATGAAGCACGACATTCGTCGAACTGGTGATTCCGATCCCCCGGATCGTGCCCAGCTCGGAAACCGGCGCGATAAAGGACATGCCGGAGATCTGGACCAGGCCGTCGACGAGATCGACCTCGACCATCGTGCCGGCGCCAGCGCCAGTCACCACGACGGAGTTCGGGCTCGCACCGCTGAGGACGACCGGCTTGGTGATGTCCAAGCTCTCCTCGTAGGTGCCGGCCTGTGGCACCACTGTGGCACCTTCGGGGGCCGCATCCAGAGCCTCCTGAATCGTCTCGTAGAGCATCCCACCGGGCTGAACACTGACCCGCCCAGTCGAGCCGTCTGGGGTCGTGTCGTCGTCGTCGCCGAGGTTCGGATCGCAACCACCGACCGCAAAACCAATGAGAGCAAGCGCCACGAAGACGGCCGGTAAACGGGGACTGTTGAGGAGGTTCATCTTGACTCCGAGCTGCTCTTCGGGCCTCGAAGAGCACGCTGGCCTGGCCGATTGGACGCGCAAGTATAGCCGCGCGTACGGAGACCATGCGAAAGGCATCATGAACTGCCAATCCTGCGAGGCCCAGGGGCGCTTGGTGCCCGGGGTAGGGCCCGCCACTGCGAGGCAGGGGCAGGCCCTACCGATGATGTACTATGCGCCTCCTTCCCTTCCCCTTCCCGCCCCGGAGGCGCAGGTGAGCGAAGCCACCGACGAGACGATGCAGAACAAGCTGGCCCTCCTCCAGGGCAAGTGGGATGCGGCCCGGGAAGGCGGCGGCATGGCCCGCATCGATCGACAGCACGCCCAGGGCAAGCTCTGCGCCCGGGAGCGTATCGATCTTCTCCTGGATCCTGGCACCTTCGTTGAGCTGGACGCGTTCGTCGTTCACCAGTGCCGCGACTTCGGCATGGAGGATCAGCAGATCCTCGGTGACGGGGTAGTCACCGGACACGGGCTGGTCAATGGCCGCCGCGTCTTCATCTTCGCCCAAGACTTCACCGTCTTCGGGGGCGCGCTGTCGGGCGCCTATGCCCGAAAGATCTGCAAAGTCATGGACCTGGCGATGGAGAACGGCGTCCCTGTCGTGGGACTAAACGACTCCGGTGGGGCACGTATCCAAGAAGGCGTCGTGAGCCTCGGCGGCTACGCGGACATCTTCCTGCGCAACACGCTCGCCAGCGGGGTGGTGCCCCAAATCTCGGCCATCATGGGGCCCTGCGCCGGCGGCGCCGTCTACAGCCCAGCCATCACCGACTTTGTCGCGATGGTGGAGAACACCTCGTACATGTTCGTCACCGGACCCGAGGTCATCAAGACAGTGACCCAAGAAGAGGTGGACAAGGAGAGCTTGGGCGGCGCATCAGCCCATGGACGCAAGAGTGGAGTTGCCCATTTCTCGGCGTCCGACGAGGCCACCTGCGTGGCTCTGCTGCGGGAGTTGCTGTCCTACCTGCCCCAGAACAACGTCGAGGACGCCCCAGTGCGCGCCTCCGAAGACCCATGGGACCGCCGCACAGACGGCCTCATCGAGCAAGTCCCCACCAATCCCAACAAGCCCTACGACGTCCGCGAGGTCATCCATGCCGTGGCCGATGACGGCCTCTTCTTGGAGGTGCATCGGGACTATGCAGCCAACATCGTCGTCGGCTTTGTCCGGCTCGAAGGACGCAGCGTCGGCGTGGTCGCCAACCAGCCGGCTCACCTCGCCGGATGCCTGGACATCAACGCCTCGGCCAAGGGCGCCCGCTTCGTCCGTTTTTGCGACGCCTTCAACATCCCACTCTTGACCCTGGTCGACGTGCCGGGCTTTCTTCCTGGCACCCAGCAGGAGTGGGGCGGCATCATCAAGCACGGCGCCAAGCTGCTCTACTCATTCGCAGAAGCCACCGTGCCCAAGGTGACCTTGATCACTAGGAAGGCCTACGGCGGGGCCTACGACGTGATGTCGAGCAAGCACCTCCGTGCCGACATGAACTTGGCCTGGCCGACCGCAGAGATCGCAGTCATGGGGGCAGACGGCGCCGTCAACATCATCTTTCGGAAGGAACTGAAGGAGGCCGACAACCCCGAGATGCGAAGGGCGGAGTTGGTCGACGACTACAAGGCCACGTTCAACAACCCGTACAAGGCGGCAGAATTGGGCTACATCGACCGCGTCATTCATCCCGGAGAGACTCGCAAGGAGCTCGTCACCTCCTTCCGCCTCCTGCGTGGCAAACGGCAGAGCTTCCCGGCAAAGAAGCACGGGAACATTCCGCTCTAAGCCCTACTCGGGTCACGATGTCCACGACGAACAGCTGGTGGCAACAGCAAGTGGGGGCCTCTGGCCCCAGCTGCATCGCCTATTTTTCCGCGGAGTTCGGCCTGAAGGCGGACCTTCCGATCTACTCGGGCGGTCTCGGGGTCCTCGCCGGAGACCACCTCAAGTCGGCCGCCGACTTAGGCCTGCCCATGGTGGCGGTGGGCCTCTTCTACCGAGAGGGCTACTTCCACCAAGACCTCGACGCGAGCGGACGCCAGAGCGAGCACTACGTCCGCCGGGAGCCCGAGTCCTTGGGTCTGGTGCCGGCCGAAGGGCTCGATGGACTTCCGGTGGCGGTACCGGTCCCCATGGGCGAGGGGGAGCTGCTCTGCCGGGTATGGCGCTTCGACGTGGGGACAGTTCCCCTATTTCTGCTGGACAGCGAACACCCGGACAACCCCGAAGAGCTGCGTGGCCTGACGGCCCGGCTCTACGCCGGTGGGGTGGAGCACCGCATTCGGCAGGAGGTGGTACTGGGCATCGGGGGGCTCCGGGCCCTTCATGAGCTGGGCTTCCGGCCCGACCTGCTCCACCTCAACGAAGGCCACACCGCCTTCGCTGCGCTCGAGCAGCTTCGCTTCCTCGGGGCAGAGGGAGCTGACCCGGCCGAGGCCTGGGCAACATCCCAAAGCCGATGCGTCTTCACCACCCACACGCCAGTGCCCGCCGGCCACGACCGATTCGAGGCCGAGCTCGTCCGCGAAGTCGTGGGCCCCTACAGGCAGGCGCTGGGCTGGGACGAGGAAGCCTTCCTGGACCTGGGCCGGGTGCACCGTGGCAGCAATGAGTCGTTCTGCATGACGGTACTCGCCCTCAAGGCCGCCCGCACCACCAATGGGGTGGCCAAACGCCACGGCGAAGTGAGCCGGGAGATGTGGAAGGAGCTGTGGCCGGATCGTGAGCAGACCCCCATCGGACACATCACCAACGGAGTCCACACCGGGACGTGGCTGGGGCCAAGGATTGAAAGCTGCCTCGATGCAGCGCTTGGTGCCGACTGGCCGGATGTCCTCCCCGCCGGCGGGCGCATCGATGGCGTCGATGACATCGGCGATGCGGAGCTCTGGGAGGCGCACCTCGGACAAAAGCAGCGGCTGCTTGCGGAGGTCCAGAGACGCAGCCAGCAGAGCGTCGACCCCGATAGCCTCGTGATCGGGTTTGCTCGCCGTTTCGCCACCTACAAGCGGGGCGACCTGCTCCTGACCCAGACCGAACGGGCCCGTACCCTCCTCTTGGATCGCGACCGCCCAGTGGCTCTTCTCTTTGCCGGCAAGGCGCACCCGAAGGACGCCGAGGGCAAGGCCATCATCGAACGTCTCTACGCCTTTGCCCGGGAACTGGAGGGCGACGGCCGCCTGGTCTTCCTGCCCGACTACGACATGGACTTGGGAGCGCTGCTTACCCAGGGCGCCGACCTGTGGCTAAACAACCCGCGGCGCCCCCGGGAGGCCAGTGGAACCTCGGGTCAAAAGGCAGCGATGAACGGGGTGCTCAACTGCTCCACCCTGGACGGCTGGTGGCTCGAGGGCATCGCCCGGGAGCCACTCGCGGGCTGGGCGGTGGGGCGGGACGGCCCAGTCGCCGACCAGGAGGCCGGCGACCTCGAGGACGCCGAGGCCCTCTACGAGGTCCTCAGCACACAGGTCCTACCCTGCTTCTTCGACCGCAACGCAGCCGGACTCCCCGAAGCCTGGCTGCGGCGAATGAAGGCCTCGATCGCCTCCTCGCTGGCCCACTTCAGCGCCGAGCGCATGGTGGCAGACTACGCGCGGCAGGTGTACACGTGCGGCCGAGTTGGGTTGAGAGAGGCCTAGCGTTTCGAGCCTAGAGGCTCTTGTCCAGGACCCGACGGGCCAAGATTCGGGTCTCGGTGGCTGCAAGGTCGTCGATAGCGACGCTCTTGCCGCGGCTCCAACCGCCGGCGGGCCCGACTGCGACCACAAGCTCGCTGCTTCGACCAAAGGGAGTGTGGAGTTCGTCAACCGCTGACCACTCTGCAGTCCCAACGACTTGGTATGGACCACCCGGGGGGCCGACCAAGAGGTAGGTACTCCCTTCCCAAAAGGCCGGCGCCTCGCTGAGCGGGAATCCCACGTGGTGGGTCGGCGGAAGCCAGGACGGATCGGTGGGGCCACTTGAAGGGGACTCCTGGAAGCCGGTGTGGCCTAGCCCGAAGCCGAAGGCCACAGAGCCGAGGACCACCAGGGACAGGCCGAGCAAGAGGGAGAGGGACAGCCCCGGCGCTCGCGGGGGGGCCAGCGAGTGAGGCAGCCAGACCGGCGCGTCGTCCGCGCCCGAGGTCACAGTCACCGCCCGCAAAACGCGGCGGTCTCGCAGTTCGCCTGGTGGCTCCCGAAGGCGCTCCCCCCAGAGGCGCAGTTCGCGACCCAACTCCCTCCGCGCGGCCCACTCCCGGGCACAGGACCCGCAGGCATCCAAGTGTTCGCTCGCCCACGACGGCAACTCCCGGCGCACTGAGTCGGCGGACCAGAGCAAATATCGACATTTCTCGCAGCTCATCGTGTCTCTCCCAGTTGGACTCGGCCGGGGCGCAGATGCCCGAGACGAAGCGCTAGCAAGCGGCGGCCATCGCGCAGGCGGCGCTTGACCGTCGCCTCCGAGCAACCCAAGACTTCGCCGGTCTCGCGGTAGGTCAGGCCTTGGCAATCCACCAGGGTGACCGCCAAGCCCATGTCACCGGGCAGGGCGTCCAAGGCCTCTTCAATCTCCGAGCGCAGGGCTTTGTGTAGGACGGCATCTTCGGGGGAGAGCCCGCCGCCGACCAGCACCCGAGGGATCGGTACGGCAGCCCGGGCATCGCGCTCGTTTCGCCGTTCGATCACGTGCAAGCCCCGGTGGTGAATGGCGGTGAGGGAATAGCCAATAAAGGAACCCCGTATGCGTCCTCGACGCGCCTGCGCCGCCACAGCGGCCATGGCCTCAACGAGGATGTCCTCCGCCTGTTGAAGGTCAGCCCCCATCTTTCGGGCCATGCCCCAAAGCCTCCGTTTGTGTCGGCGATACAGAACTTCAAAGGCCCGCTCATCTCCTTTGGCAAAGGACTTGAGGAGCTCCTCATCGGTGTGCAATTGAGTCAACATCACGGCCCCTAGGACGGTGGACCGGAGTTGGATGAAAGGGGGGTCGCACGACACCGGTCCCCGCCGACGACCCACTTGGAGGTCCGACGGCCGGGGTTGCCAATTCATTCACCTGGCGTGGCGGCAAAGCAGCTCTTGCCTTTGCCAGGACCGTCGACTATCTTCCGCCGGCTCGGGCCAATCCCATGGAGTCCAGGTCCGGGCGGAGGTAGGGAACATGTCGCGACGAGACAACAACCAGAATCCGGGCCTGGTGATCAGCTGCAAGGACGTGAAGCAACTCAAGCGCTTCATCAGCGAGGACGGGCGCATTCTGCCCCGCCGCCGCACGGGCCTGAGCGCCAAGAACCAGCGTAAGGTGACCACTGCCATCAAGCAGGCCCGTCACCTGGCCCTGCTCCCCTACACCAATAGGGACTAGGCGCCACGGCCGGGGACGGCCGTATAAAAAAAACACTACGTCGAGCCCAGAGCTCTGACACTTGAGCAGCAGCCACCTCCGCTTCTCCGGGGGTGGCTGGTGTCTGTTCTGGGTCCCCGACCGCGGGGCTCAGTCGGACTCGGAATCCACGAAGCGCGCGCCGACGGTGCGGTAGGCCTCACGAAACGGCATCCCCTCCCGCACCAAGCGGAGCGCCTCCTCGGTAGCGAAGAGCTCTTCACTCATCGCCGCCTCGCAGCGCTCACGGTCGACCTCTACCCCCTCCATGACATGCGTCGCGACCGCCAACATGCCTTGGCAGGTGTCGTGCGCCCGGAACAAGGGTTCTTTGGTCTGCTGCATGTCCCGGTGGTAGCCGCTGGGCAGAGGGCCTGCAATAGCGAGAATCTCCTGGGCCGCCGCTCGCACGGTAGCGGCACGTGCCCGGCAGAGCTCTAGGACGTCCGGATTGCGCTTCTGCGGCATGATGGACGAACCCGTCGTCATCGAGTCGGGCAGCTTCATGAGGCCGAACTCCTCGGTGCAGTAGAGGCAGAGGTCCCAGGCCCAGCGGCCCAGATCAGTGGCGATCTGCGCGCAGGCAAAGGCAAGGGTGGCCTCGACCTTGCCGCGCAACAGCTGAGCGGCCTCCGCCGGTTCCAAGACCTCGTCGAAGTTCAGGGCCTCTTGCGTCGCCTTCCGATCGATCCCAAGGCTGTCCGGAACTCCATAACCGGCAGCCGATCCCAGAGGCGAACTTGCCGCCATGCTGTCGGCCGCCCCCAGCAGGATGAGATTGCGCGAGAGCACGCTGTGGTAGGCCCGGGCCCACCGATCGGCGGTAGACGGCATGGCCCGCTGGAGGTGGGTGTAGCCAGGCATCGCCAGGCCCTCGTTGGACACGGCGAACCTCTCGAAGGCCTCCAAGAGCTCGCCGAGCTGTTCGGCCAAGGACCGCGCCGCGTCGCGCTGCCAGAGCCAAAGATCGCAGAGCACCTGGTCGTTGCGGCTGCGCCCAGTGTGGATCTTCCCGCCGAGCGGCCCCAGCCGCTCAGTCAAGAAACGCTCCAGCGCAGTGTGCACATCTTCGTCGCTGGGCTCGATGACAAACTCGCCGGCCTCCCAGGCCGCGAGTACCGCATCCAGACCGCCCAGAACCTTCTCGAGTTCTTCGGCATCCAAGATGCCGATGGCCGCCAGCATGCTGGCGTGGGCTTTGGAGCCCTCTACATCGTAGGGAACGAGCCGATCGTCGAGGAGGAAGTCGTTTCCGACCGTAAACTCCTCAATCAGCGGATCGAGCTTCTGCCCCTTGTCCCAAAGCTTGCCCACGGTCGCTCAGCCTTCCCCACGAAGCAACGCGAGCAGAAGGGCTATCTCGGTCCACACTCGGTTCTCCGCCAGGTCGAGAACCTTGGACTTGGGGCCGTCCAACACGCTGTCGGCCACCGCAACCCCGCGGCGCACCGGGAGGCAGTGGAGGAAGGCCGTCGCCTCCTCGAGATCGGCCGAGGTGACGGTCCAGTCCCGGTGGGCCGAGACCGCATCGGCGTGCCCCGCAAGACTCGCTTCGGGACCGGTCAGAGCTCCCCAGGAACGAGCGTAGACCACCTGCGCGCCGTCCAGCGCCCGATCCCGATCGTGGCAAAGTTGCACCCGACCTCCCGTCTCCGAAGCCAAGGCCTCGGCTTGCTCCATACCGCCCGGATCCAACTCGAAGCCCTCAGGACAGGCCAACGCGATGTCCATGCCAAGACCTGCGGCAGCCCAGAGAGTGGAGTGGGGAACTGAGACCGAGAGCTGGCCGGGGTGCGGCGTCCAGCACAAGGTCAGCTTCTTGCCCTGCGGTTCGACCAGCAGGTCCCTCAGGGTCAAGGCATCAGCGAGGCCCTGGCAGGGGTGGGCAAAGGGTCCCTCCAAGTTGACCACTGGCACCCCGCAGGTCGCAGCAAAGGCCCGGTGGATCGGCTGAGTGCGCTCACGGTCCCACTGCCCGCGCGTGGGGAAGGCGCGGAGCCCCACCAGATCGGCGTAGCGCCCCAGGACCCCGCCAGCCTCGCGGATGTGCTCCTGGGCGGTGCCATCCATGATGACCTTGTCGTTGAACTCCAGCGTCCACAGATCCGAGCTCGGGTGCAAATCCAGAAAGGTGGCACCTAGGCGCGCACAGGCAACTGCGAGGGAGGCGCGGGTCCGAAGCGAGGGGTCGAAGAACATCCCCGCCACCACCCGACCGCGGAGAGGAGCGACCTCAGCCAAGGTCGCGGCCTCGGTCCGCGCGACTGCAGCCAAGGCCAAGAGGGCCTGGATTCCGGCAACTCCGGGCTCCAAACCGGTCAGGAAATGGCTGCCATCCGAGTCGCCCCAGCGGGGAACCGAGTCCAGCGACTCAGCCAACGCCCCAGGTCGAGCAGTTCGGTGTTCAGTCACGAGACGTCTTGTCCCCAGTCACCCGGCGCTCGGCCAGTCCTGCCAAGAGCTGCTGGGTTCCGTAGATCTTGGTGAAGCCTGCCGCGTCGCGGCCGTCCCACAGGGCGTTCTCCTCGCCATAGCGGGCGAGCTCCGGGGCCATCAAGGTCCAGGGAGAGGAGACCCCGCGCACTTCGACGAGACCCTGGCGGAGGTAGACGGATACCTCGCCCTCGACCCGCCGCTGGCAGGAGTCAAAAAAGGCCTCAATGTCGCGAACTGCAGGGTCGAACCACTGGGCCTCGTGCAGCATGGCCCCGTAGAGGTCCGCGAGGCGCGCCATCTCCCGCTGCTGGACTCGGCTCAGGCAGAGCTTCTCGAGTTCGCGGTGAGCCGGAATAAGGACCGCAGCAGCCGAGGCCTCGAACGCAACCCGACCCTTGATCCCGAGAATGGTGTCCCCGAGATGGATGCCCCGGCCGACCCCGTGCGCCGCCGCCTGGGCGCGAAGGGACTCGATAAGGTCCAAGGGCGCCATCGCCGCTCCACCCAAGGAGACCGGCAAGCCACCCGCGAAGCCGATGTGGAGGCTCAGTCCCGCTTCAGGGGCCTCCTCCGGAGCCACGGTGGTGGGCCAAGCCTCTTCCGGTGGATAGAGCTCGGAGTGATGCGTCTCCTTCCCTCCAATCGTGACCCCCCCCAGGCCAGCGTTGACGGAATAGGCCGTAGTCTCGGCCGACACGGGGAAGCCCTTCTCTTCCAGGTAGGCCGCCGACTGCGCGCGCGTCAGCTGCAAATCCCGGATCGGCGCCCAGGTGGGAATGTCCGGCTGAGTCGCGGCAATCGCCACCTCGAAGCGCACCTGATCATTGCCCGCGCCGGTAGAGCCGTGGACGATGAGCGAAGCCCCCAGTTCGCCGGCCAAGCGCCCGACTTCGGTGCCTTGAACCACCCGCTCGGCCCCCACGCACAGAGGGTAGACCGCCCCCCGGAGGACATTGCCCTGGATGAGGCGAGCAACAAAGCCCTCGTAGACGGCCTGGCGGGCGTCGAGGTGCGTGTGCTCGACTGCGCCCAAGTCGCGGCTCCTCTGGGCGATCGCCTGAACCTCCTGGGCGTCAAAACCCCCGGTATCGACGGTGACGGTGTGCACCCGACAGCCCAGCTCCTCCTTCAGGAACAACACGCAGTAGGAGGTATCGAGGCCCCCAGAGAAGGCCACGACCGCGGTTGAGCCGGGGGCGAGCTGGGGATGGGCAGGGGAGGAATCAGCGGCCATGGGGTCTCAGAATCGACGCTGCCGGCAGGTGCGTCAGCGAACGAAGCGGCGATTGTAGCGTGGATCCTCAGGGAGCGACGACTTGGAAGCCCGCCGTGTTGTTCGTCTCGTTGGGCTCATCGATCGCAGAGTAGACATCGGCGACCACATAACTCTGCCACCAACCGGTCGGCACCGACCTCAGGGCAATGCTCAGGTAGGTCGTGTCTCCGGGCATCAGGGAGGCGATTGTTAGCTGTTCGTCGGGCGTGGCGGGGAGCACAGGCGGGAAGCCCGGATTCGCGAAGACCCCCACCCCAAAGCCGATCGCTTCCACCGATCCAATGTTGGTGACATCGACGATGTAGAGCACTTGATTTTGGCTGCTCTGCACGTAGGCCTGGAGGTAGGTGATGCTGAGATCGGCGCCAGCTGAGCCTGTCCCTCCGCTGACTGAGACCGTCTCGGGTCCCCAGACGTTGTTGTTTTCCCCCAGCCCGCCTTCGGACACTGCGTCGTAGGAATCCACCATCAGCCAGCTCTGGTAGTTGCCGGGACCCACGTCGTCGAGTTCTACCGATACCTCGGTGGTATCGCCGACGTCGAGCAGGTCGATGTACTCGTAGGCGTCGCCCGTAGTCGGTGGAGCCGGAGGGGTGTCGGTGCGGTTGAGCCAGACGTCGAGCCAGACGTCCGAGGCCGGGCTCCCTCCGCTGTTTTTTACCTGAGCCGTGTAGGTGAGGACCTCACCGCTGGACACCGCGGAGACACCCAGGATCCGCAGGTCGGCCTCGTCTCCGCTCACCCCGCCGCCGCCGCTGCTGCCGCCGCCACTCCCGCTCAGCACCGACACCGTCACCGGATCCGCCTCCACAACCAAGGACTTCGTCTCGTAGATCGCCTGGATGGCCGTGGTGCCCTGGCTCTGTCCCGTGACCCGGCCGGTAGGTTCCACCGTAGCCACGGCTCCGTCGCCAGTTACCCAGCGAACGCTGCCGGAGACGTTGCCCCGACTTCCGTCGGTGAAGGTGGCTTCGGCGTTGAGCTGGCCCGACTCGCCTCCGTGCAGGGACAGAGTCGAAGGTTCGACCTCCAGCGTTTCGATGGTGGCGTCGGTGACCTTGACCTTCACCGTGTTGGAGACCAGATCGTAGTAGACGGCCCGCACCGAGGCTTGGCCCGAGGCCACAGGCGTTCCAAGCCCCTCCATGTCCAGGGCGGAAGACACTGTGACGACGGCCGCATCGTTGGTCTCCCACTCCACGGTATCCGTCATTGTCGAGGTCGTGCGGTCGGCAAAGAAGCCCGTGGCCACGAACTGTAGGTTCTCTCCCAGAGTCACGGTCGGATCGGTGGGGGTGATCCCGATTCCGACCACCGTTGGAAGCACTGCGCCGCCGTCGTCGTCACCCTGCTGCACATCCCAGCCCCCAGAACAAGACAACGCCGCTGATCCGAAGACCAGCGACGCTGCAGTGATGGCTAGGCCCCGCCTCATTGGGACATTGTAAGCTCCTTGAGGCGGGACGGCAGGGGCTTACTCGCGCACGAGCTCGTCACCCAGGTAGTCCTGGAGGTTGTTCCACATCAGGTAGGGGTTCTCCGAGCGACCGGAGCGCACCGTATTGACGTAGGGAACCCAGGCGAAGTCGGGGTTCTCACCCTCGGTCTTCCAGGACCCGTTGATGACCTCACCAGCCGGGCTGGCCTCAAGCGTGAAGGCCCAGGTCTTGGTGAAGCCCTGGGGGCTGTGGGGGTCGGAATCGACGTGGGAGTACCCGACGCCGTCGGTCGCGAATCGGACCACGAACTGACCGTCGAAGCCGCGGAGGTCCGTGCTGGCGTCCACTGTGATCTGCTCCTTGATCCGCTCGAAGATGCCGAAACCGATTCCGCTGACGTTGACGATGTCCTCGGTGTTCTGGAACGGACCGACCTGCTCGCGGTACTGGATGATGCGCTCGGCGCGCACATCGCTGATGCCCCAGAGGGTCTTCAACTCCTCCATACCGGCGGTGTTGATGTTGATGAGGCCCGAGCTTGCAGCAGCACCCCCTGCGGTCGTCTCGGTCAGAGACATGGTGTAGCTGTAGGCGGGGAAGTTCCAGACCTCTTCGTTGGCGCTGGTGTCAAAGACCAGCGGCACACCGCGCTCCTTGACGTAGGTAGCGAGCAGGTTGAGGACCGCTTTCGGGCTGAGGTCACCGATGTCCTCACCCTCGTCGCCGTTGTAGCGGGCGCCGTAGAAGTTGCTCAGCTGGCTGTAGTAGGTCTCAGAGAGGAGGCCCTTCTGGTCGCCAACGCCCAGCTCCATGGCGTGCTGGTTGGCCGAACCGAAGTTGTAGGTCGTGGCGTCTCGCGGCTCGTGGGTCAAGATGGCGGCGGCCGCCCAGCCGTTGCAGTGACCAAACCAGGAGGAGCCGGCGGGGCTCCAGTGGTTGAGCAGCTCCCAGGCGGGACCGAACCAGGGGTTCGTGCCTTGGGTGTGGCCCTCGACTTGCTGCAGCAGGGCGAACTTGTCCAGGGGGCTCAGCTTGTTGATCTCGAAGTCAAAGGCCGGGTAGGCGTTGTCTTCGTCGTTGTTCCAGTTGGCCTCGGCCGAGATGCGGCCGTTCTCGATGCGGATGTTGCCGCCGTCGATGCCGGACTGGATCGCGCTGTAGAAACCGACCAGCTCATCGACCAGCGCCTCCTGCTTCGCCTTGTACTCGTCGACCTTCTCCCGGTACTCGTCGCCCTCGCCGTTGCCGGCCTTGCGCAGATCGCGGAGGTCGTCGCCGATGTTCTGCATTTCGACTGCAGGCGTCTTGAACTGCTCCTTGCGCAGCTCGGAGAGGGTGTCATTGGTGCTGCTCAGGTGGCCAAACACGAGGGCAGCCTCGCTCTGGCGCCACCAGGAGCCGGCCCAGGGCTCGAAGCCCTCGCGGGCGCTGTGGGTGTTCGTGCCGATCATGTCGTTGATGTTCATGGTGGCGCTGATGTTGACGCTCTCCTTGAGGCGCGCGATGTAGTCGAAGTCCTCGTCGTCGTCGTTGTCGAAGGTGCCACCGAGGGGGCCGGCCATATCGCTGACCTCGTCGGTGCTCATCAGACGCGACTCCACGTTGTCGGACACGCTGCGGGTGGCCCAGGGCTGTCCATCTTCCCAGGTGTCGGCGATGACGGTTTCGTCAACCATGTTGGTGTAGACGGCGTCGACGCTGCTCAGGCTGGCACCGGAGAAGGTGACTCGCTGGCCGTCTTCCAGCACCAAGTCCTTGTTCTCCTTGGCGATGGGGAAGGGGGGCAGGCTGTGCGGGATGATGCTCATGTTGCTCTGGCTGAGCAGGTTGTACG
>CAZQTQ010000076.1:0-13247 GCA_964596025.1 uncultured Rickettsiales bacterium | reverse complement strand
TGAGGCTCGCCTTCGCCAGCGGAGGGGGGAGAGGCCTCGGGTGACGTCCTCCGACGGCGAAGCCCCCTCTTCGGTCCCTCTTGCAGAACTTTGGACTTCCGCCATCGCAATCACTGAACTGGCATCCCAGTGAGGGGCGTCCAGCGGCTCCTCGGACCAGTGGGCGAGCACTTCGTCGAGCAGTGAATCAGCGTCCTCCTCCGCCTCTCGTTCCGACGGGGACAGGCTGGCCGCAGAACTGTTCTCCCATCCATCGAGATCCTCCGGGCGGAGGGCCAAGAGGCGGTCGAGGGCTTCGAAGGGGTCGGCTTCGGGGCGGTTCATGGGCTCGTCCTTCGTTCGGGAGCGCCGCTAACTGCGGCCTCCTTCGGGGAGATCGCGAATCGTGGTTCCAAGTTGTTGGCGGAGGATGCGGCGGGCGTAGGCGAGGCGGCTCTTGACGGTGTCTGCGGTCTCGCCCAGGGCCAGGGCCGCTTCGGCACAGCTCATGCCCTCGGCGTAGTAGAGGAGGACAGCGGCCCGGTGGGTGGAGGGAAGGGCTGCGATGGCCTCATCGAGGACGAGGAGAGCACGCTTGATGGCGAGGCTGCGCTCGGGTCCGGTGGTCCCCGCCTCCTGCCGTCGTCGCCGAGACGGGGCTTCGCTCAGCTCCAGATCGCCGCCAACCCCCTCGTCCAGTTGGTGGCGACGCTTGCTCTGGGCATTGAGCGCAGTGCGGTAGGCGATGGTGTACATCCAAGTCGTGAAGCGGGCGCTGGGGATGTAGCGGGGGGCGGCCTGGTGGATCTTCAGGAAGACGTCGCCGACGAGCTCTTCGGCGCGAGCCCGCGGACGGACCATCCGCTGGAGGAAGCGGAACAGTCGACTTCGGTGCCGATGGACCAAGAGGTCGAAGGCGGCGACATCACCATCGCGGTAGCGAAGCATCAGGTCCTCGTCGCTGAGCGCATCCAGGTCGGCGACCAGGCGCAGCTCGGGCGACGGCGGGGCTTTTGCGCGACGGCTCACGTCCACCTCTTCCTCGAGACCAGCGATGGCGAGCGCACACTTCACGTAGGGGTACAACCGCCGAGGCCTGTCCTGGGGGAATTATAGGTTGCTGGGCGCGGCCTCTGTGTCTTGCGTGGAGGTGGGGTGGTTCGCGTGGTGCGGCGGGGCCCGCATGCCGAGGCGCTGCATTCGAGCGTAGAGGGTCGAGCGGGCGATTCCCAAGCTTGCCGCTGCTGCTTTGCGGTTGCCGTTGTGGAGGTGGAGGGCGTTCAGGATGGCGCCGCGCAGCGCGTCGGCCGGGGGCCGGGCCGGTGGAACGACACTGGAGTCCTCCAGCCAGGGCTCGCGGAGAGATCGGGTGGAGAAGGCGTGGGCTCGGTCGTTGAGCGCGGGGGATCGGGGCGGATTCGGGGAGGGAATAGCAATGTCTCGTGCCTCCAAGACGGGTCCGTTGTGGCCGATGAGCGATCGCAGCAGGACGTTGCGAAGCTCGCGGACGTTCCCCGGCCACGGATGGGTGGCCAGACGGGCAACGGCGGAGGTCCCCAGGGAAGGGGGGGAGCCTCCACAGACTCGGGACAAGAGGTGTTCGCCCAAGGGCAGTAGGTCTTCCGGCCGCCGCCGCAGGGGCTCCAAGCGGAGATGGACCACGCCGATTCGGTAGAACAGGTCCTCCCGAAAACGTCCCTCTGCGATGTCGGCGAGGAGGTCACGATGGGTGGCTGTTACCAACCGAAAATCCACGGAAACCGTCTTGCTCCCGCCCAGCGGGCGCACTTCCCGGGTCTCGAGGACCCGGAGCAGAGCGGCTTGCAGTTCGGCCGATAGCTCGCCCACCTCGTCCAGGAAGACGGTCCCGCCCTGCGCCTGGGCAAACAAGCCCGTATGGCGACTGTTCGCTCCCGTGAAAGCGCCGCGCTCGTGTCCAAAGAGGGTCGAAGCCGCGGTTTGGCTGTGGATGGCGCCGCAGTTCACCGCGCAGAAGGATCGGTTCCGCCCGAAGGCAGCCTTGTGCAGCGCTTGGGCAACCCGCTCTTTGCCCGTCCCGGTCTCACCAGTGACCAGGACAGACACCGGGTAGGGGGCCACCTCGAGGATCCGGGAGCGGAGGGCCTGAATGCACGGGCTGCTGCCAACCAGACCGAGCTCGGATGGACCTAGGCTGGCTCCCGAGGGTGTGGTCGCTCCTGATTGGGTCCCCGCCTCCAGGCACGCCTTGCCGGAGGCGTCCAGGTCCCAGCCACGGACGGTGTCGTCGTCGGCGGGTTGGACGATCTCTCCCATTTCGAGAGGGACGAAGCGGGCGGTCCAAGTCCCGAGTCGGAGGTGGTCGCCGGCACGCAAGGTGTGGCTTCCCTGGTGAAGGAGGAGGCCGTTGACCTCGGTGCCGTTTCGCGAACGATCGCGGAGGGTGACGGTCTGACCGCGTCGCTCCACCACGAGGTGGATCCTGGAGATGGCTCCGTCGGGTAGACGCAGGTCGCACGATGGGCCCCGGCCGATGCGAAGGCGGGGTCGGGCCAAGGGGAGCTCGAAGACTGGGCGACCGTTCTTGGAAAAGAGCAGTCGGGGCGAGGCCTTCGGAGGCGCCGCGAGCAGGTCGGAGGAGAGGCGGGCGGTCGGGTGGGGGCTGGGGTCCATTGAGTCCTCGGTCGGGGTGGAGGGAAGGGAGTTGGATCGAGCGCGGTCGTTCTCGGCTCCAACGGAACCGTCCAGTCGCTGGGGTCAAGTGAGAGGGCCTCGGGTAGACTGTTCGCCCTGCCCCTACTTACGGAAGCCCTGTGGTCCTACCCAGCGATACTGATCTCCCTATTTCCTTCGGCCGATACGAGCTTGTCTCGGTCCTGGGGGAGGGCGGAATGTCTCGGGTCTACCTTGCCCGCCAGGCTGGGGCCCTGGGTTTCAGCACGGAGGTCGCCCTCAAGGTCGTCAAGCGAAAGGCGGGCCGGCGCAGCGAGTTCGTCAACTTGCTCAAGCGCGAGGCCGTCATTGGGGGGTTCCTTCGGCACCCCAACCTCGTCGCCACCCTGGACTTCGACGCCGAGGAGTCTCACTACTTCATCGCCATGGAGTACGTGGAGGGCCACTCGCTCGAGTCCTTGGTCCGGAAGAGCTGGCGCAAGCGCAAGAGGCCCTTTCCTGCCTTGCTCGGTCTGGACATCTTGGCCCAGGTCTGCCGCGGCTTGGCCTACGCTCACAGCCTCCGAGATCGCGACGGTAAGCCGCTGAACATCATCCATCGGGACATCAAGCCCGGGAACATCATCGTCTCGAACCTGGGAGAGGTGAAGATCACCGACTTCGGCATTGCCAAGGCCTCGGTGGAGACCGGCGTGGTGACGGCGACGAATGTGGTGCGGGGGACGCCCCTCTACATGAGCCCGGAGCAGGCGACGGGGCGTTCGCTCGACTCGCGATCCGACCTGTTCTCGGTGGGGCTCATCCTCTTTGAGGTCCTTTCGGGCAAGCGGTTGTTTGAGATGAAGGACATCGTCTCGACGATGGAGAGCATCGCTCGGGCCGAGATCGGGATGGCGCCCGAAGGCCTGGACCAGGTCGTCCCTGGGACGGGGCCCATCCTGCGCAAGCTACTGGCCTTGAAGCCGAAGGACCGATTCGAGGACGCTGAGGAGGTGGAATTTGCCCTCAGTGTGGTGGCGGAAGGTCTGAGCTCAGACATGGACCGAAGGGAGTCCGAGTCGTCGCTGCGGGACAGCCTGCGGGAGGTCGCTGCCGCCGAGCGGACGGGGGGGCGCAGCGGGAGGACTCCCACGATTGCGGACACTGAGAATCGCATCGCCTTCGATCTCCACACCATCGAGCAGATGGGCGGGGCCGACCTGCGGCAGATAGCCGAGTCGATGGGGTCGACCTCGGAGCAGGCGATGGTGGCGCCTCGTGGCCCCGCCGGGCCCTCCCAGCTCGATTCCCTTGATGTCACGGCAGAGACCGTTGGCTATGGCGATCCTGTGGTGGTGCGTACCCACCAGATGCTTGGCACCGTTTTGGAGGAGGCGCCCCCCATCCAGGACGTGGACTAGCTGCGCGTCCTTGGATCTGGTCCTTTCCAGCGGCTTCCTCGCCTTTGCCCGCCATTGCGGTGTTCTTGCCGCGATCGAAGAACGGGGGCTCGCCGTCGAGGGGCTCTGCGGCACCTCCTCCGGCGCCCTCGTTGGAGCGCTCTGGCGCAGTGGGCAGCGTCCTCACGACATCCTGGATCAACTGTGCCGGGAGACCCCGCTTCAGGTGCTCTCCCTTTGTTCGCGCCCTTGGACGGGTCTGTTCTCCTTGGTGCCCTTGATAGAGCGCCTTGAGCGCTGGCTTCCTACGACCTTCGATCGGCTGTCGGGAGCCTTCGGTGTAGGGGTCATGGACAGACACGGAGAGGCGCACACCCTGTGCAATGGGCCACTTCCGGCTGCGGTGGCGGCCTCCTGCGCCATCCCCTATCTCTTTGCGCCCGTCCAGGTCGGGACGGAGTTCTACCGAGATGGTGGCGCGGCGGATCGCGTGGGCTATGTGGGCTGGCGACGCATCCGAGGTGGGGTCCCGATGCTGGTGCATGCTGTCGATCGGAGCGCAGGACGAGATGTTCCCTTGCCGCCGGGGCCTACGGTAATTCGAACCCCTCGCTCTGGCGCGAGGCTGTGGAACTTGGGAGATGTGGAGGCGCGCTTCGAAGAGGCGCGGGGGCTGGCTCTGGAGGCCTTGGAGGCTGCCTCCGTCGAAGGCCTAGGCCTCTGACCTTGCGTCGGGCCACGGGATCCTCCGCCAACTGAGGTCGAGAAGCAGGGCCACGAGGGCAGCGCCTAGCGCCCAGGGCCAGCGAGGCACCGGGACGCGATGGGTGGGTGCCGGGCGCTCGGCCACCTCCTTCGTGCTGGGGTCGACGAGCCCGCCGGTTTGCTGGCTGATTGCCGCGAGCAAGGCAGGATTCTCCCGTCCGGCGCGGCCCTCTTCCGGCAGTCCTGGGGCTAGGCTCGCGACAAGCTCGCCCGAAGCGGGAATTGCCGCGGATGACTCGCTTGTCGTGCCGACGGCTGCGATCCGGACCAGGGTTGCGCCGCCGGGCTCCAAGGGCAGCCGGAGGCGGTAGCGTCCGGGTCCCGAGGGCTCCAATTCGACGGCGCTCTGGCTGCCGTCCGGTCCCTCGATCAGGGCCTCAACCACCAAATCGCCGCGGGGGTTCAGTAGGGGGTCGACCGCGTCATACTCCAATCGCGCTTCGCCACGGACTACTTTGGCTGTCAGTGTCGTCCGGATGGGAGACTTCGGCCGAAGGACGGCGTCGACGATGCCCTCCCATAGCCGGTCTTGGTCGTCCCAGTCTTCCCACAGGCGGGTCCACGGGCCGCCAAGGTCCGTGGTGAGGACCGCTACATGGCCCCGCCCCCGCGGGGTGGTGACCAGCAGCGGTTGGCCCTCGGTCGTTGCCAGCGCAAGCTCCGACCCGGCCTTCTGTCGGCCCTTTACGTAGCCAAAGATCGGCGGAATCTCTTCGGGACTGTGGAGCGCCTGAAGGGCCCGAGCCCGAGCCACGGGTCGGACCTCAAAGCGGTCTTCGATCTTGTTGGTGCGGGAGACGAGAACCGTTTCGTCCAGGAAGAGCTGGGGGAGATCCGAGAACCGTTCGGCGTAGTAGGCCCGCCCTTGGCCGGCTCGGGAGATCCGCTCCATCTCGGGTCGATCGGACTCGGTAGAGACGGCGATGGTGGACACCGTGATTCCACGCTTGGCCATGGCCGTAACCACGTCGCCCGAGCGGCTGAACGTGGTCGTGCTCTGGCCGTCGGAGAGCAGAATGACGTGCTTGAGGAGGGCATCGTCGGTCTTGAGGGCTTGGAAGGCCTCGGCCAAGGCGTGGAAGATCGACGTGCCTCCGCGGATTCGTATCTGGGACAGTCCTTCGATCAGCTGGGACGTCCCGTCGATCGGGCCCAGGGGAGCGACCCAAGTGGGGAAGTCCGCGAAGGTCAGGATGCCCACACGCGCCTCCTTGGGGAGGACATGGAGGCTCTGGGCCAGGGCGGAGGCGGCCAACTCGAACTTCGCGCTGCCCGCCATCGAGTCGGAGCTGTCGAGGCAGTAGAGGACCGACAGGGGGGCTTGCTCTTTCTTCTTGGTCTTGGGGAAGTGGATTGGGAGCAAGTCGGCCAAGGCCTCGACGGCGGGTCGGTCGGTGACCAGGCCGCTCTCGCCTCCGGTCACGATGAGACGGCCGCCTTCGCGGGTCCACTGGGCCAGGGCCTCGGCCTCATCGCGGCTCATCCGCTCCAAGTTTGGGTCAAGAAGAGCGATGAGCGAGGGCTTCGTGGAGGAGAAATCGGTTGGCAGGCGGTCTTCGGGGATCCACTCCAGTGGTGGATTGCGCGACGACAGGGCTTCGCCGAGGGCGTTCTGGGCGGTGGAATTCCCGACCAGAAGGGCGGTGGGCCGGGGGAGGACCCGGACCCGGAGGAGGGAATGGTCGTCCCAGGGACTCGCGTCTTCCATCCCGGCCACACGGAGTTCGAGGGCGTAGTTTCCGGGGGTCGTGGGGGTCCATCGGAGGGGGATCTCCGTCCTCATCTCACCGTCTTCGCCCTCCGGAAGACCTGCGCTGGTCAGGAGTTCACCACTCTCGCTGTTGTAGAGCTCAAGGCGCGCCTCTCGAGGCCAGCCTTGCCCTTCGAGCTGCGCCTGGACGAGCAGGGGCTCTTCCACCCGCCGGTCCTGCTCCGCTGTGACCTCTACGATTCCGATCGACGGCAACCGATTCTGCAGGTGGACGGTGTGGACGGGGACATCCCGCGCGCTGGCCACCAGCAGGGGCCCCTCGAGCTGTCCCCGGCTGTCCCCGCCGTCCGTGAGCAGGACCAGCTCTCGGGAAGTCGCCGCAGGAAGTTGGGCCAGGGCAATCTCCAGTGCGGCGCCCAGGTCGGTTCCGGCTTTGGGGGAGGAGGGTGCCCGTAAGGCCGCTAGAGCCTCTCTGAGATCTTCGGTGACTGTCCAGCCCTCGCCGGCTACCACGACCGAGCGTTGCAGTGCTCCGGCCTCGGCCCAGAAGCCTCTCAGCCACTCTTCCGCCGCGGCCCGATTCGGTGGGGCCATCGAGGCCGAAGCGTCCACGACCAGTGCTACCGCTCGGTCGGGTAGCTCCTGCTCTTCGGTCGGCTGGGCCATGGCCAGGATGAGGCTGCAGATGGTTGCGGTGCGTCCCAGGAGGGCGCCGAAGCTCCTCCACGGTGGCCATCCGGCAGTCGAGCGCTCGCGCAGTAGTACGAGAAGCGGCAATAGAACCAGGAGCCAGAGCGCTTCGGGCGTTGCAAGGTGGAGATCCGGGAGGCTGCCTGGTGTCATCGGGTGTAGAGCCCAAACTCGAGACTGAGGGCGAGGATGCCGAAGCCTGCGAGCAGCAACCAGGGGGATGGGCCGGGTGCAGGCGGGGCAGGCGGGACAGGCAGGGGAACATCCCGGGAGTCGTGGGTTGGCAGGGTCCCTACAGCGCCCTCGCTGGCGTCGCTCGTCTGGACGGCCAACTGGAGGGGCGGGTCCTGGCTCTCTCCCGAGTCGACTCGGTAGAAGCCCGGCCGAGCGAAGTGGGCCGGGGTAGCTCCTCGAGCCAGGGGAATGCTCTGTTCGGCCGCCTTGGCGGCACGGGCGTCTCCCGCCGCTTCGGCCGCTGCCTCCGCCTGGAGATCGGTCCACCTAAGGAGGAGCGCCCCACTCTTGTCGCCATTGACCCACAGCGCATCACCCAGGGCCTGGCGCTGTCCCGGCGCTTCGCCCCGTGTTCTCCCGGCTCGCATCCACAAGACGGTGTTTACGATCCACTGGGGAAAGGCGAGGCGGAGTGGGAAGTCCGATTGTGCGAGGTCGAATCCCCAGCCCACCCAGCGGCGTTCCCCCTCGCGTCGGGCTAGGGCAAGGGGACCCGTCGGCCCGGCGAGCAGTCGCACATCGCCTGGCTGCTCCTCCAGGATTGAGGTGGTGCGGACCTGGAGGTCGCGGAGGACCAGGCCTTCGAACAGGGGATGGCTGTGGTTCCACTCGGTGATCGCCGGATCCCGACGGCTTCCGAGGGTGGCAAAGGGGCCGGTGCCGGCGGGGGGTGCGATGAACAAGGCGCGCGGGGGAAAGCCGTTCTTGGGAGCCCAGCCGTCGAAGACCACAAGGTCGGTCGTTTGGAGATCGGAGGGTCGGTTCTCGACGTAGTCCGCAGGGCGGAAGACCCGGAGCCTGGCCCCGGGCAGCAGGGCCAGGGCGTTCTGGAGGTACCGGTTGCCCCGGGTGATCAGCACAACGTCGATGGGCGACACCGGCTCAATCCATCCTGCCGTCCGGTCGTCGACGGAAAGCCCGTCCTTCGTATCGTCGCTAGAGCCGTCATCGAAGCGGATCTGACGCAGGACGGCCTCGACCGGCCCCCCTTCAGCCTCGGGACGAAAGCGGTAGCGACGTACAGCGACCTCGCCCGCATCCATGGCGAGCGCGGCGATGCCCAAGACGGCGTCTTGGGTCTCGATTGAGAGCTCGGCCCGTGCCGGCCAGGGAGCGTAGTTGCAGATGCGGACGAAGGCCTCCTCTTCGGCGGGAATCCCCTCGGTGCCGCGGAGATCGAAGTCGAGGAGCCCCAGGTTGGCCTGGGGCGAGAAGGGTGCGCGTAGGCGAAGGCCGCCGGCCCAGTCCGGGGCAAAGGCGGCGAGTACCTCCTCGGCGTGGGGCTCGTCGGTGAACACCTCGATGACAGCCTCCTTGGGTCGGAGCCCAGGCAGAGCAGCGGCGAGGTCCATGGCGGCCCCGAGGGCTTCGGCTTGGCCCCTCAGCTCCAAGAGGCGAAGGGCGAGGCCGATCCGGGCACGGTCGGCACCGAGTGGAGCGAGGAGTTGCGGATGCCCCCCCGCTCCGATCAAGGCGAGCTCGACGGTGTCAGGGAGGCTGTCGAGCTGCCCGAGAAGCTCGTCTCGGACCCGGTCGAGCCGGCTTGGGTATTCCGGATCCAGGGCGCCCATGCTGAGGCTCCGGTCCACGACCCAGAGCCGCTGCAGGCCCGGGACCCGGGCGGCGGCGCCGGGCTCCTCTTCGACCCGCTGCGGTTCCCCCAAGGCGAGGACCAGAGCCCCCACGGCCAGCAGCTGGAGGGCCAGCTGGGCCCACTCTTTGACCAGCGGGTTCGACGTCTTTCGCAGGACTTCTTCCCACAGGACGTGGCTGGAGACCTGGATCAGGGGGACCCGCGGCCGCAAGAGGAAGAGGGCCAGGACGATGCCCCCGCCGGCCAGGCCCAGCCACCCGAGGGTGGTGGGATCCAGCCGATGAAAGGACCAGGAGTCCACGGTTCCCCGGCTTCAGGCCAGGAAGCGCTCGCTCCGCAGGGTGCGCAGAACGAGCTCCTCGAAGGGCTGGTCGGTTCGGGCCTGAACGTAGAATGCGCCGTGAGCTCGGGCGTAGGCTTCGAGGGCTGCGCTGTGGGCCCGAAAGGCCTCTCGATAGGCTCGACTCAGCTTTTCTGTCAGTCGGACACGGCGCTTCCGGCCTGTCTCGCAGTCCTGTAGGAGGACCTCTCCGCTTCTCTCCACGTGGTGCTCCCCTGGGGCCGTCACCTGGATGAGCCCGAGATCGAAGCGGGCATTTCGAAGGAGGTCGAGAGAAGGGCGCCAGCCTTCCGGGGCGAGAAAGTCGGAGAGAACCACTGCAATGCCCCGACTTCTCTCGGTAGACGCAAAGGTGCGCATCGCCTCCAGCATCGACGTTGCCGACGTCCCTTGTCGTTGGGCCAAGTACCTCTGGACCTGAACCGCCTGGGCTTTGTGGCGGGGCGGGCGCAAGGGGGGATGAAGTCGGTCATCGAAGGGGTGAATGTGGATGCGATCGAGGTTGGCCAACGCCACATAAGCCAGTGCAGTCGCTACTTGGGAAGCGAAGGTCGCCTTGCTTGGCCCGTCCTCTTCTCCCTCGCTCATCGACGCACTGCAGTCGACGACGAGGTGGAGGTTCAGCTCGGTCTCCTCCCGGGCGAGCCGCACCATGAAGCGGTCCAGCCGCCCGTAGAGATTCCAGTCAATGTCCTTGAACTCATCGCCGGGGCTGTAGGGGCGGTGGTCGCAAAACTCGATGCCCCGTCCCAGCTTCTTGCTGCGTTGAAGAGCGGCGAATCGACCCGTCTGAAGGCTGCGAGCGACGACCCGTAGGTATTCGAGTTTCTTGCGGAACTCGGGCGAGAGCGCTTTCGATTCCGCGGACGGCATGCGGCCTGTCCCCCTCCCCTACCGGCGCAGCGAGTCGACGAGTTCCTGGACGATGCGGTCGCCGGAGATGCCCTCGGCTTCTCCCTCAAAGTTCAGGATGAGCCGGTGGCGCAGCGTCGGCTTGGCCACGGCCTGAAGGTCCTCGAAAGAGACGTTCTCGCGGCCCTCCAAGAGGGCTCGGATCCTACCCCCGAGGAGCAGAGCCTGGGCGCCTCGAGGAGAGGCTCCGTAGCGTACAAAGTTGCTGACCGCCTCGGGCGCTTCCTCACCACCAGGGTGGCTGGCGAGAACCAGCCGGATGGCGTAGTCCTGAACCTCCTGCTTGGCGAGGACCTCACGGGCCAAGCGGCCCATCTGTAGGAGCGTCGGGCCATCGCAGACGGCGTCCGTAACCTGTTCATCGTTGGTCGTGGTTCGCTGCAGAATGCTCCGCATGTCGGAGAGGCCGGGGAAGTTGACGAGGAGCTTGAAGAAGAAGCGGTCCAGTTGGGCTTCGGGAAGGGGGTAGGTCCCGTCCATTTCCAGCGGATTCTGGGTCGCCACGACAAAAAAGGGCTGCGGCAGCGGGTGGGTCTCCCCCACGATCGTGACCTGGTGTTCCTGCATGGCCTCCAGCAAGGCGCTTTGGGTCTTCGGAGTGGCACGGTTGATCTCGTCTGCGAGGACGACTTGGTGGAACACAGGGCCGCGGTGGAGCTGAAAGTGCCGCCGTCCATTTTCGTCCTCGACCACGATCTTGGTGCCGGTGATGTCGGCGGGCATGAGGTCGGGGGTGAACTGGATGCGGGCGAAGTCCAGCGAAAGCGCTTGGCCGATGCTTCGGACCAAGAGCGTCTTACCCAGGCCCGGCACCCCTTCGAGGAGGACGTTTCCGCCAGCGACGAGGCCGACGAGCGCCCCGCGGACGACCCCGTCCATGCCGACAACCAGTCGGTGGATGGCGTCTTCGATGGCGAAGAAGGTTGCTCGGAACTGCTCGGGGCTCATGGCTTGCGGACTTTAGCAGCGGTCCGGTGCTCGTCGAGCCCAGGTCTAGTCGGACTCGGCGTTGGCCTCGCTGGGCGACCAAATGGTCTCGAAGTAGCTGTGGGCAAAGTCACGGAAGAGGGGCGAGAGACTCTCACGGTGGGAGATCAGCAACTCCTCGGCTTCGGCGTGGTAGTCCGCGACGACGGGATCGTCGTCGCGGTTGAGACCGCCTACGACCTTGCGCTCCGCGATCTGATCCAGCAGGGCCTCGCGACGATCGGTGGGGAGACGACCCGCTGCGATCTGGCCCAGGACGGCTTCGAGTCGCTCTGGCGCCGTAGCTGTGGCGTTGATGAGGGCTGTGAGCCCCTCTGAGCTGCCGTCCCCTCGTCCCGCCCCAGAAGCACCCGCGCTCGTACCCGATTCGGCTGAACCCGCTCGCATGGCTGTAGCTCCCGCTTGGGAACCGGGATTCTTGCTCGCCTGCGCTTGGCTCAGGGCTTCGCCGTCCGGCGGTGCCGAGGCCATGCCCGACTGCGAGGCCCCAGCGAGTGCGCTGGGGTCGGCGCCGGAGGACCGCTTGGTCTCGCCCATCTCCTCGAATCCGGCCCTCTCCATCGCCGCCCCCTGGTCCTCGATGCCCGTCTCGGTGTGGGTCGCCACCTCCCGTCCATCCTTGCCCTGCTTCTTGCCCATGGCGGCGTCGGCGATGATGCTTCGGACGTCCTTGACGAAGTCCTTCAAGAATTGATTGAAGCTCTGCTGAAGGTCATGCCCGCTGTCGTGGGCGGCCTGGCTTTGTTCGCTGAGGTCGCGCTTGACCAGGCTGAGGTTGTCGCGCCCCGGCTCCTCGATGGGGGCCGCGTTGCGGCCGACAGAGCTCTCTTCGAACAGGTCCTGGTTGTTGATGGACTCCGTCACGCCGTCGCTCGGGCTGTTCTCGCCGAACTGGTTGGCGGTGGGTGACTCCAGCGAGGCGTGGTGTTCGGCCTCGAGGATGTCGTCAAAGTGATGGGCCAGCTCGCGGGCGGCCCGGGTCTCTCGAAAGAGATCCGAGATCAGCTCCGTCTGCTGCTCGTCGGTGAGCTGCAAGTGGTCCAGAGCCTCTGACTCCAGCCGCTCTAGGTCTTCGGCGGTGATTAGGCCATCGAGCTCGGGCTTGAACGGCGGGGGTGCGTCGGGCTTCGGTGGAGGTGCGTCCTCCGGTTCGGTTGGTGGCGGCGGCCTGCGCACCTGCTTGCGGAGGCCGTCCTCGCGCCCCCGAATGCTTCGGATCCGCTGCTCGAGATCCCAAAGCAGTCGGACTTTCTTCTTGTCACCATCTGCCACTGCCCAGGTGCGAAGTCCCTCGATGGTTGCCAGAACATCGTCTTCATCGGTTGGGTCGTCGGCACTCGCTTGCGGGAGCTCAGCGAGGCTCCAGTCGAAGCTCAGCGCGCCACCGACCGAGATCAGGGCCGCGAGGGCGAGGGCGCCGGTAAGCCAAAGAGGGCGCCCGCTCGGACTCGGGAAGAGGGTCGAGAAGTCGAGCCCTTGGGTGTGGCGCTCGGCGTCCCGCCGCTGGAGGGGAGCCAAGGGGGCCGCAGATTCGCAGAACTCCAGGGCGGTGCCGAGCCGGTCCTGCAGCTCCGCCCGGCGGTCGGTCTCTCGGGCCGCCTCGGCGAGGCTCGGGCGCATCCGGCTGGCTCCGACGACGGCCACGAGTGGAGGCAGGAAGGCGAGGACGATCCAGGGGAGTTGGTTCGGGTTCAGTCCGCCGCCGAAGACCTCTGCGGCCAAGGCGCCGCAGGCCAGCCCGGCTGCGCCCAATTGGATGCCCCGCAGCCCTGCGAGCCGCCGCCGAACCTGCAGCCAGCGCCGCTGGGCGGCTTTGGCTCGATTCCGGTTGAGGTCTGGTTTGTGCACTAGGGTGCCGTCCACGCCACGTGGTCCCCGCTGCAGACCCGGGTGCCGTCCACCTCGCCGCAGGCACGGAGCGTGATGCGTTCGTCGGCATCGGTGACCGGGATCCAGGCGTTCCACTGGACTGCTGGCCCCTCTCCAAGTGCCGAGGCTTCGGGA
>CAZQTQ010000075.1:8622-13398 GCA_964596025.1 uncultured Rickettsiales bacterium | reverse complement strand
CCCTCCACGATCCTCCGCGGTCCTGCAGTCGCCGACGTCGCGATGACCGTCGACACAAGGCCCATGCAGAAGACCGTCGAAGAGGGGACGCACGCACTGCTTCGGGCCCTCCCCCTGCCGGGAACCGCCAAAGAAATGCGATCCAGTCTTAGGCGCACCGGAGAGCTGCTCGAGCTGGTCGCCGACATCATGGAAAAGGGAGAGCGGGTCACCCCCACGGAGTTCTCCGGTCGGGTAGCGGCGATGCGGGAGCTGGACTACGACGGGGCGGGCGGACTGCCCGACCGCTACAACTTCAGCCCCGACGGCCGAATGCTGATGTTCGAGGTTGGGGCGGTACAGAACGTCTCGCACATTGAATTGGCTAAGCCCTTTGTGTTGTTCCTCCAGGAAGCAACCGACGGAGTCACTGCGGGACGAAGCGACGTCTCGGTCGGCTTCGCTGGCATGCCCGTCATGTTCATCGAAGAGAGCCAGGCCCTCCTCGACAACTTCATCCTCGTCACGATCCTCGCCTTCATCGGGGTCCTGGCCGTCTTCATCATTGGCTTCGAGCGCGTGGGCCTACCCGCTCTGTCCGCCATTCCCATGCTCATGGGAGTCATCTGGACCTTTGGCAGCCAGGGGCTACTCCGCGGGGAGATGAATCTCTTCGACCTGGTGTTCCCCGTACTGCTCCTGGGCCTCGGAATCGACTTCGCCATCCACATCCTGTCCGCGTTCTCGGCCCGCCGCGCCGGAGGCGACGAACTGGAGGAAGCACTACAGGGCACCTTTGATGACATCGGGCGGGGCCTCGTTACCGGCGCGGTGACCACAGCTGCCGCCTTCTTCGCGCTGGCCTCGGCCGACTTCAAGGGCGGCCGCACCATGGGGACTGTGGCCGGCATTGGCGTGATCATGGCGCTGATCGCAATGGTCGTGGTGCTCCCGGCGCTGCTGGTCTTGTGGGACCGACGGCAACAGGGACAGGGGGTGACTCTCCCCGACGTACCCTTTACCTTCATGCTGCCATTGGCGACCTGGATCCGGCGGCACCGCTTTGCGGTTCTGGCTGGCTTCCTCGTCGTGAGTCTGGTGATGGCTTGGCACGCCCCTCAGGTCACCATTGACAAGAATGCGATGAGCATCGAGCCCGTAGGGCTGCCCTCCATGCTGCTTCAAGAACGCATCCTGGAGGCTTACGAAACCAGTACGGAGGTGGTGGCGTTCTTCGCAAAAGACCTCGAAGAGGCTGAGCGCATCCGCCAGCTCGCTGAGACGGCGCGCACCGTGGGGGAGGTCATGTCTGTCTCCCAGGCGATCCCCACCCACCAGGAAGCCAAGGCCGAGGTGATCTCCTCCATCGCCACCAAGCTGGAGGGCCTGGTACACCAAGGCGAGCGACCCGTGCATGCGTGGAACGAGGAAGAGCAGGAGGGTCTGGCCGACCGCCTGGCAGAAATCAAGGCGGTGTTGCTGGAGTTGTCCTTCTCCGCTTCGATGCTCTACCCGCAGGACGTCCAAGACCAGGTCGCGAACCTTCGATCCACCCTCAACCGCATCGAACGGGGTCTCACCCCGCTTGCTGCCCCCCGGCTGCAGTACCTCGATCGACGGATCGCCATCGAAGTGGACCGCACGTTGACGGAATTCCGGCGAATGGCCTCTCACACGAAGTTGGACGAGTCCGGACTCCCCGGCTCCTTCACCAACCGCCTCAAAGGCAAGGATGACAACTGGATGGTGATCGTTCGGGCCTCCGGCGACGTCTGGGAGCCAGCGTTTCTCGAAGCCCACGTGAGCGAGCTCAAGTCGATCCACCCGCGGCTCGCCGGGATGGTGCCGACCTTCCACCGCCTGGTGGAGAGTGTCTCTGCGAGCATGCCCCGCATGCTGGGTCTGAGTGCGGTGGTTGTCATCTTGCTGGTGCTCTTCGACCTGCGGTCCATCAAGGGTTCACTGCTCGTGCTGACGCCGCTGGTACTCGGGGTCCTCTGGACCCTGGGGATATTGGGCATCCTGGGCATCCCCTTCAACATCATCAGCATCATGGCCCTTCCCCTCATCGTCGGAATCGGGATTGACGATGGCGTCTACCACCGCATACGGAAGGAGGGGGCCTTGGGGCCCGCGCTGCTGCACAGCGGCAAGGCCGTAACCTTGACCTCGCTGACCACCGGGATCGGCTTTGGAAGCCTCCTTCTCTCGGTCCACCGCGGCTTCTATGCCCTGGGCTTCGTGACCCTGACAGGAGTCATCTGTTGCTTGGTCATCAGCATCCTGCTGCTCCCGGCGCTGGTAGCGATCTTCGACCCAGAATCGATCCCCAATGAACCCCGCACCGGAACCTTCGCAACCGTAGCGCCGCCACCGGGCTCTGGAAGCTTGGGGCCGCACGGCTGATTTCTCAGGCGTGAGGCGCGCCGATCAGAGGGGCAGCCCTCAGGGCAGCAGCGTGTTCTCGAGGAGGACCGTACCGCCGGTACTTTGGCCGATGGCGAGGTCCACGTCGCCGTCCCCATCGTAGTCCTGAGAGTCCACCGAGGATTGCGCTGCTGTATCGGAACTCACCCAGGGTGGGTCGAACGAGCCGCTGCCGTTGTTCGGGTAGATGCGAATGGGGTACCCGTTAGAGGTCACAGAGATTAGGTCGTTTTCGTAATCGTTGTTCAGGTCCGACCACATGACATCTGTGACGGAATCGGCGGTTAACGACTCCCACACCAGCTGCCAGTAGGCTCCTGGGCCAACAGCGTCCGTACCCTGGAAGACCTCGACCCCAGCGGTGGAGCTGCCCAGAGCGATGTCCACAGTACCGTCGGAATCGAAGTACCCCCATGCAACGGCAGTTGTCTTTCCTGGGGGGCCCACATAAGACCACTGGAGGACGAGCTCGGTGGCAGACCCAGAGTCGTTCCACTTCCAGACCTCGAGACCCCGAGTGTCTGTCAGCCCGACGACGATGTCAGCCGTCCCATCGGAGTCGTAGTCCCAAAGGTCGATGCTGGTGTAGTCGGCCCCATTGTTCGTCTCTTGAGCGGGGCCCATCAGGCCGCCACCGGGGACACCCAGAAAGACCCTGACCCCTCCTCCATCGGTGGCCAGGGCGACATCATCCAAGCCGTCGTTGTTGACGTCACCCACCGCAAGGTCATTGACGGCATTGGTCAGGCTGAGAGAGGACCCCGAATCAACCAGCTGGCCATTGCCCGAGTCGTTCTCCCACACCATGAGCGTGGCCCCCAGGGCTACCGCGCAGACGGCATCGGTCGCGCTGTCCCCACCAAACTCGCCTAGACCCATCGAGGTCATTTGGGTGAGGGCACCGCTGCCCCAGGACAGGGTCGAGCTGGTGGACGAAGGGACCACCCAAACCTCAAGCGCGTTGGGCGTCAGAGCATTCCCAATGACGAGTTCGTGTCCGGCCGAATCGCTGTCGATGTCGGCCCAATGAACCGCGACCGGTTCACCCGTGGAAGGGCCGAAAAACTCCGTAAGAGAGAGAGTAACCAGCTCAGTCGAACTGTCGTCATCGCCGGTGGAATCGTCATCACCCGAGGAGTCATCGTCGTCTCCTGAGTCGTCATCCCCTACGTCGTCGTCACCTGAATCGTCATCCCCCCCGTCGTCGTCGTCTCCTGTTGCTTCGGTCCCCAGGACGGCATACCAACTGAAGCCGAGGGTCTGGAAAATCGCCAAGCCATCGGAAAACGTCACGTCAGAAATAGCCGTCCAACCCGCCTTGTCCAGATCCCAGAGACGGAAGACCTCGGGGTCGAAAGCAAGGCTGTCGGTGTACTCCAGGGTGATGGTGACCGGCGTCTCGAAGGTCGTGCCGTGAGGCGTAAATGCGTAGGTCGGGCTGAGGAAAGAGTGGCCCTCGGGCGCCGGCTGCGGAGGAGCCTCTTCTTGGACCTGAATCTGGGACGGATCGTCGACCGCGCCCTCGGGAACCAGGACGGAAGCACCGTCGGTTTCGATGAGGGTGCCCGACCCGGAATCAGGAGCTTCCTCTTCGCAGGAACAGCCGACGGCGAACCCACAGCCCGCCACCAAGAGGGCGGCCGCGAGGCCACCCCCGAGGGCGCATCTCTCTCGTGAAGAGCCAGCCACGGGCTCCGAAGTCTAGCAGCGCCAAACGGGCCGATCTCGGGCCCATGCCATCCCCACACGAGCCACCAGTGACAACGCATCCACAGTCTAGGGGCCTGAAGTGGACCGACCGACAAACACGAGCCGCTCAAGCGGCTCTCGCTCAACGTGTCGATTGCCAGCGACGGAGCTAGCTCCCGCCCCCATCCGTTGTCGCAAGGATGGTGCCACTCCAGCCCGCGACCCAGCCCGTCTGCGCGTCGACGAAATGCACGTCGTGGAGGGCTTCGGTCGTGCCACTGCTTTGCGGCGTCCACGTCGTGCCGCCATCTGTCGTCGCAACGATGAGGCCGCTCCAGCCCACGAACCAGCCGGTCTGCATGTCGTCGAAGTGCACGCCTACGAGCTTTTGGGTCGTGCCACTGGATTGCGGCGTCCACGTCGTGCCGCCATTCACCGTCGCAACGATGGTGCCGCTCCAGCCCACGGCCCACCCGGTCTGCGTGTCGACGAAGTGCGCGCCTTCGAGCTCTTCGGTCGTGCCACTGCTTTGCGGCGTCCACGTCGTGCCGCCATTTATCGTCGCAACGATGGTGCCGCTCCAGCCCACGGCCCAGCCGGTCTGGGCGTCGACGAAATGTAGACCTAAGAGGGTTTCGGTCGTACCACTGGATTGCGGCGTCCACGTCGTGCCGCCATCTG
>CAZQTQ010000075.1:7613-8522 GCA_964596025.1 uncultured Rickettsiales bacterium | reverse complement strand
TCGTCGCAACGATGGTGCCTAAGTAGCCCACGGCCCACCCGGTCTGCGTGTCGACAAAGTGCAGGCCCCAGAGGATATCGGTCGTGCCACTGCTTTGCGGCGCCCACGTCGTGCCGCCGTCTGTCGTCGCAACGATGGTGCCTAAGTAGCCCACGGCCCACCCGGTCTGCGTGTCGACGAAGTGCAGGCCCCAGAGGGTTCCGGTCGTGCCACTGCTTTGCGGCGTCCACGTCGTGCCGCCATTCACCGTCTCAACGATGGTGCCTAGGTCGCCCACAGCCCAGCCGGTCAGCGCGTCGACGAAGTGCAGGCCCCGGAGGACTCCGGTCGTGCTACTGCTTTGCGGCGTCCACGTCGTGCCGCCATTTATCGTCGCAACGATGGTGCCCGAAGTTCCGACGGCCCAGCCGGTCTGCGTGTCGACGAATTCCACGTCATAGAGCCCTTCAGTCGTGCTACTGCTTTGCGGCGTCCACGTCGTGCCGCCATCTGTCGTCGCAACGATGGTTCCTACGTCGCCCACGGCCCAGCCGGTCTGGGCGTCGACGAAATGCAGACCTAAGAGGGGTTCGGTCGTACCACTGGCTTGCGGCGCCCACGTCGTGCCGCCATCTGCCGTCGCAACGATGGTGCCGCCAGAGCCCACGGCCCAGCCGGCCTGCGTGTCGTCGAAGTGCACGCCCCAGAGGATCTCGGTCGTGCCACTGCTTTGCGGCGTCCACGTCATGCCGCCATCTGTCGTCGCAACGATGGTTCCTACGTCGCCCACGGCCCAGCCGGTCTGCGTGCCATCGAAGTGCACGCCTTGGAGGTATTCGGTCGCGCCACTGGCTTGCGGCGTCCACGTCGTGCCGCCATCTGTCGTCGCAACGATGGTTCCTACGTCGCCCACGGCCCAGCCGGTCTGCG
>CAZQTQ010000075.1:1581-7513 GCA_964596025.1 uncultured Rickettsiales bacterium | reverse complement strand
TCGTCATCCCCCCCGTCGTCGTCGTCTCCTGTTGCTTCGGTCCCCAGGACGGCATACCAACTGAAGCCGAGGGTCTGGAAAATCGCCAAGCCATCGGAAAACGTCACGTCAGAAATAGCCGTCCAACCCGCCTTGTCCAGATCCCAGAGACGGAAGACCTCGGGGTCGAAAGCAAGGCTGTCGGTGTACTCCAGGGTGATGGTGACCGGCGTCTCGAAGGTCGTGCCGTGAGGCGTAAATGCGTAGGTCGGGCTGAGGAAAGAGTGGCCCTCGGGCGCCGGCTGCGGAGGAGCCTCTTCTTGGACCTGAATCTGGGACGGATCGTCGACCGCGCCCTCGGGAACCAGGACGGAAGCACCGTCGGTTTCGATGAGGGTGCCCGACCCGGAATCAGGAGGCTCTTCCTCGCCGGAACAGCCACCGACGAACCCACAGCCCACGAGCAGCAGGACGGTCGCGAGGCCTCCTCCGATGGGGCATCCTTCTCGTAGAGATCCAGCCACGGGTTCCGAAGTCTAGCAGCGCCCGATGGGCCGGACTCGGGCCCATCCCGCCCCCGCGCCAGCCACCGGTGGCGATGCCATCCTCCGGCGAGTCGCTGCCGTCATCTGCGCCGGTCCGCTACAAACCAGCGGAGTCGTCGTCGTCGCCAGCGGAGTCGTCGTCGTCGCCAGCAGAATCGTCGTCGTCGCCCTCGGGCGGGTCTTCGGGCCGGATCTCCTGCCAGCTCTGTCCGCCATCGTCGTCACGGAGGACCAGGAACAGCCGCGCCACCCGGTCACCCGGATCGAGCCATGGAGTCCAGCCAAACTCTCGAGGTATGAGTGGATCGTCCAGAACAGTATTGCCCCCACTCCCAAAGGTACTCCGGTTTTCCTTCTCCTCGGCTTCCCTCTCCTCCCGGGTGAGGGTCGTGGAGAAGGGTCCCCCCCAGCCCTCGTTGTCTTCCTCCTGGGGCAGCCCGGCGCTGCCGGAGGTCCGGAAGAGCTCGACCGACAGCCGTTCCGTTGAGCTGTCGTCGGTAACTTCGATGTGAAAGTGGAGGCCCTCGTAGGGGTCAACCGAACCGACGTAGAGCGGCGCTTCCAGCCCCGGGAGGGTTCCCTCATCCTGCGACCATTCGGTTCCGTCCTCCAGACGCAATGCGCTCAGGGCTGGATTCTCGTTCCACTCGTCCGGAAGCTCGGGGGCTTCGGGCTCCGAATCGCCGGGAATCTCGGGGGGCGGGCCGGTCGGGGGGCCCGTTGGAAGGGGTGCGGAAACAGGCTGGGTCAAGTCGGGAGGGGGCGTTTCCGGCGGTGCTTCGAACTCTGGGGACAAGAAGGGGACCAGCTTTACCGTCTCCCGCTCTTCGTCTCGGAGGGTCGCGGTGTAGCCGAGCGGAAGCTGGGCTAAGACCCATCCAATCACTTCAGCCCGCCCTTGGGATGCCCCAAAGTCGATCTCAATCTTCGGCCCATGAGGGGCGGCGGGAATCAAGGCCTCGAGCTGCTCGCGGCCGTCGAAGTCCTCGTCGCCCAACTGCAAAGCCCACTGGTGCTCGATGTCTTCGCCGGCGGGATCGTCAGGGTCCACCACCAGAGCCCGAACGGTGATTACTGGAAGCGGGTATTGGTCGAAGGTGGCTACGGCCGGATCGGCCTGGATGGCCAACACGCGCAGGTTGGACACCACCGCCTCATCGGGCAACGAGGGGAAGCAGGCGGTGACCAGGACCGCGAAGACAAGGGCAAGACGTTTCACCTCAGAACTCCAACCGGAAGCCCACGTCGACGCTGGGAATGAGTGCAAAGCCTGCCTGCTCGCGGTAGTCGAAGCTCGGGATCAAGAAGTCGTCGGTCTTGGCGTAGTACACGTTGGTGACTTCGATGAAGAAGTTGACGACGACGTTCTTGCGGCGGAACTTCTGGTCCAAGCGCAGGTCGAGCTGGTGATAGATGCTGCTCCGCTCGCTGTACAGGTCGCCGTAGACCGGAATGAAGGTCCCCGTGTCGGCATAGAAGATGGAGTTTTCGACGGGAGTTCGCGGCCGGCCGGTCTGCATCAACCAGCGACCCCCGATGCTGATCTCTTTGGGCAACTGAATTCGGGCCAATATGGTCAACTGGTGCCGGCGGTCGTTGGAGAACCAGCGCCAGTCTTCGCCCTCGAAGTCCTTGCGCTCGGACCACGACAAGGAGTACCCGACCCAGCCGTTGAGACCGATCACTCCGGTGACGGCGAAGCGGGCAAAGACCTCCATCCCATAGATGCGTCCAACACCGTCGTTAGACAGGCCGTTGGTGGGGTCCTCTTCCGCCGCCCCGAGTGCCTCCACATCCAGCAGGTCGGCAAAGGTGTCAGCACTGCTGTTCGCTACCACCTGGTTCTCGAGGAACTTCGCGTAGCCCTGGATGTCGATGTCCAACCAGTGGGCTGGGCGCAGGTTGAGTCCGAGGTTTACGTGCCATGCCTGCTCGCTGGCGAGCTCGGGATTGCCGGTAATGGCGTTGAGTTCGTCCAGGGAGGGGAGCTGGACGTACCGCCCCCCGGCGATGGTCCAAGTCATCCAGGGGGTAGGGATAAACGACACCACTCCTCGTGGCTGGACCGCTCCGTCCTCGATGGCCCCGTAGTAATCGAAGCGAACCTGTGGACTGATTCGGAGCCACTTGGCCGGCCGAAACTCGGGAGCCAGCCACCCTCCGAACCACACCCGAGTGACATCTTCACGACCCCGGCGAACCCGGTCGTCATCAAGTGCTACCTCTGGACCGGTATCCTCCCGCGCAAAGCGCGGTGCAATGGCAGAACGTCCAACCACATCCACCTCCAGTAGCGCCCCGGTCTTGAGGGTCAACCAGGGGAACAGCGGCAACTTCGCCTTGTCGAGCAGATGGACCGTAGTGTGCTGGTCGGTGGTGTTGAACAGTTCTCCGAACTTGAACTCGGTGCCCCAGAAGGTCACCGCAGGTTGGAAGCGGTTGGTGAACCCATTGGGCGCCTCCTGATCCAGCTTGATCTGGAAGCGATTCATCGTGGTGTTTCGCTTGAAGAACTGCTCTTGCTGCCCGTCGTCGTCGGGCCGGCTGAGGACGTCGATTCCATCGATGGTTCCCAAGTACGCGAACTGGAAGCGCAGCCAGGGCGCGAGGTCCGCCTCGAGAATGGCCTGCTGGTCCTGAAGGAAGGGGACGGTCGCGAAGTCGATGGGACTGTCGGGCGGCAGCACCAGCGAAAAGAAGACCTCGTAGTAGCTGCGTCGAAAGCCCACATAAAAGCGCGCCTTGGGTCCGATGGGTCCCTCGATGGCCCCCGCCGCGAGGGATAGACCCGGCTGCACGAAGCCGCCGATCCGGTCGCTGCGTGGAGACCTCACGTCGAGACCAACGACGCCACCGGTAAGGTCCCCGAACTCCGCCTCGGCTGCGGCTGGCTTCAGATAGGCACGGGAAGCCACGTGATCGCCAAGGACGGTCTGGGTCCCTACGGAGTGAATGAGAATCGGAGATGGGAGTCCATCCAAGACCGCGACAGAGTCCTCCGCCGCAGCTCCCCGCACGACTGGGGTCTGGTCTACGGTCCCGACCGGCCCAGAGGCGCCCTGCGGTGGGCTGTGGCTGACGCCCGGCAGGGATCGAATGGCCTCCCCGGGGTCGTTGCCTCCGCCGGGGATCTTGAACAAGTCCTCTCGGGAAAGCTCGCGTTCCGGGGCCCCTGGTTCCCGGCGGCCAATGACCGTGGTCTCCGCCGCCAGGGTCGGCTTCAGACGATAGATCACCTCCCGATCTGCGCCCTCTCCGAGGATCTCGAGCCACTTGTCCTTCCGGTACGCTCCAGAGCCGACGACTACGAACCAAGGTCCTGGCGGAATGTCCTCGAAGAGGAAGCGGCCGTCCGCTGCGCTGTCCACCGAACTCAGGTCGCCCTCCCCCAAGAGATAGTTGACCGATTCGTCGAGCAGGCCGTCCCGCTTGCGCGGCTTGACCCAGTCCTCTTCGGGCTTGGGGATGGCCGGAACCAGAGTCAGCGGCACGAAACCCAGGCCCTCGCGGCTGCCTCGCGCCTCCACCCGACCCGAGAGGCGCGCCGGAATCACGGGGGGGGGCTGGGGCTCGCGGGGCAAGAATCGGAAGGGGAAGTCCAGAGAGACCGACACCGTCTCGCCCTTGTAACGGGCCGGCAGGAACTCCAGCCACGGCACGACCGAGAGAACCGCTTCGTCCAGATCGACATAGCCACTGGACTCAGAAACCCACTGACCCACGACCGAACCGGTCTCGTCAATCTGGAGGGTCAAGACGACTTGGACCGGGGGACCCCCCTCGGGCAAGAGCTCGTCCGGAACCGGGGGGGAGATGGAAGTCTTGAGGACCGGGGGGACGAGATCGCTAAGGTCAACCTCCGCCGGCGCGGCCTCCGCGGCATCCGGGTCCGCTGCGTCCGAGGCGGTAGCGACCGGCGGAACCTCCTCGCCCGCCTCGCTCTGTTGCGCGTGGGCGGGCGGCACGAGCCAAGCCAGGAGAAGCAAGCCCAACGCAACCGTGGGTCCCGAAACGGCCGTCCGACGTCGCCACACGGAAGGCAACCTTCGGAGGTCTTGCTCTCGCATCAGCGCCACCCCTCCCTAGTTACGTCACGAAAAGGACCCGTCTTTCCTAGCACGGCGAGAGCAGCCTTAGCCCCTCTTCTATGACAAATACTCGTCGGAGACTCTCTTAATTCTCCCTTCGCCCAGGCTACCGCGCCAACACTCTCCGTGGACAGCCAGACAACCTCGGTACTATAAACTTGGGGTCCGATGCCCGGTCCTACAGGGCTGCGGGTTCCAGCTCCCTCCGACATTCGCATCCAAGAGGAACCATCGGATGAACCGCTTCAGCCGACGAAGCTTCTTGCGAAGCAGTGCCGCATCCCTGCTGGCAGCTCCGTTTGTCCAATTGCTCGAGCCGAGGCGCGCCATCGCCGGCGGAGGCCCTCAGCGGCTGCTGGTCTTCTTCACCCCCAACGGCACCGTTCCCTGGAGGCTGTGGCCCGAGACTCCGAGATCTACCCCGAGTTGACCCCCGAGATCCGGACCGCAATGACCGGAGAAACCCACCGCCTCGTGGCCGAGGTTCTCGCGAGTGATGGAACCCTCGGCGACCTCCTCCTCGCCGACGCCACCTACCTCAACGAGAACCTCGCGGCCTACTACGGGCTCGAAGCAGGAAGCGGCGAGGCCGACGAAGACGGCTTCCGGCGGGTCTCAACGGCGGGTACGGGGCGGATCGGTCTGACCACCCACGGGAGCTTTCTGACAACCCATGCCTTGCCCGCAGACTCTTCGCCGATCCACCGGGGCGTCATCGTGCGCTCGCAGTTGCTCTGCCAAGACCTCCCTCCTCCCCCGGCCGACCTGGACACGGCTCCTCCCCCGGTCGATCCGAACCAGAGCACCCGCAATCGATACCTTGCCCACCAGGACATCCCAGAGTGCTACTCCTGCCACAGCCTGATCGACGACATTGGCTTCGCCTTCGAGCACTTCGACGGAATCGGACGGTGGCAGGAAGAAGACTCCGGGCAAGCCGTGGACACCAGCGGTGAGATTCGCAACAGCCCGCACAGCGACGGCAGCTTCGACGGGGTCTCCACTTTGATGGACTTGCTGACCAGCCATGAGGACATCGACATCTGCTACAGCCGCCAGTGGCTCCGCTACGGAACGGGACTGGACGAAGACGACCTCGCCTGCAGCGTCGAGCCGCTAGCCGATGCGGTGGTCGCTACGAACGCCCGGCTCATCTCCCCCTGGGAAGCGCTGCTCGACCGCCCCCACTTCTGGAGGCGCCAAGGCTCTTCGGGCGAGTTGGACGCTCCGGCAGCGGGCGCACCGCCACTCCTTGGCGACGACGACGACGACGACGACGACGACGACACGGGCGGCGGCGACGACGACGACACGCCGACC
>CAZQTQ010000075.1:0-1571 GCA_964596025.1 uncultured Rickettsiales bacterium | reverse complement strand
TCAGCCAGCGTCGAGGTCGTGGTCACTTCGGACTGGGGCTCTGGCTACTGTGTCGACGTGATCGTGACCAACGTCGGTGGTTCCACGCTGACTTGGGAGATCGAGCTCTCGGTCGATGGAACCATCTCCAGCGCTTGGAATGTGAACTACGAGGCGACCGCCGGATCCGGAATGCGCTTCTGGGGCGTGGACTGGAACGGAACCATCGCGCCTGGCGGGTCCGCTCCCTTCGGATACTGCGCCAACCGCTGACGCGGTCGCCCTACGCCCCACCCGCCCCCCCTTGACCATCGGGGGAGGGCGCCTTTGTGGCCCAGGGAGGGCCAACGAGGGTCCTCTATTCGCTGTTGTCGGTCACGCTGCTGCACTCGGGGTCGTTGGGGTAGTCGATCTGTCCGTCCCCATCGTCATCAATGCCATTGGAACACTGGGGGTTTGTCTCGTTGTTGTCGGTCGTGCTGGAGCAGCCGACATCGGCGGGGTAGTCGGTAAATCCGTCCCCGTCGTTGTCGAAACCGTCCGAACACTGCGGATCAGCCTCGTTGTTGTCCGTCACCGAGCTGCAGCCGGGATCGTTGGGGTAGTCGGTGAGCCCGTCGCCGTCGTTGTCGTAGCCGTCCGAACAAGCCGGATCGGTCTCGTTGGTGTCGGTGGGTGAGGTGCAGCCCGGATCAGCCGGGAAGTCCACCAGCCCATCGCCATCGTTGTCGTTCCCATCGGAGCAGGCGGCGTCGCTCTCGTTGCCGTCGTTTGGCGTGGAACAACCCGGATCGTTCGGGTAGTCGATTAGGCCATCGCCGTCGTTGTCAAAACCATCGGAACACGCCGGATCGTTCTCGTTGCCGTCGTTGGGCGTGGAGCAACCCGGATCGTTCGGGTAGTCGGTTAGGCCATCGCCGTCGTTGTCGAATCCATCGCTGCAGGCGGGGTCGTTCTCGTTGCCGTCGGCCGGCGAGGTACAGCCCGGATCGTTCGGGTAGTCGGTCAGCCCGTCGCCGTCGTTGTCGTTTCCGTCGCTGCAAGCCGGGTCGTTCTCGTTGCCGTCGGCCGGCGAGGTACAGCCCGGATCATTCGGGTAGTCGGTCAGCCCGTCGCCATCGTTGTCGTTTCCGTCGCTGCAGGCTGGGTCGTTCTCGCTGTTGTCCAAAGGACTCGTGCAACCCGGATCATTCGGGTAGTCGGTCAACCCGTCGCCGTCGTTGTCCGAGCCATCCGAACAAGCGGAGTCGTTCTCGTTGTTGTCGGTAGGACTGCTACAGCCCGGATCGTTGGGGTAGTCGGTCAGCCCATCACCGTCGTTGTCGAAGCCATCCGAACAGGCGAGATCGTTCTCGTTGTTGTCGGAGGCGGTCGAGCAGCCCGGATCGTTGGGATAGTCGGTCAGGCCGTCGCCGTCGTTGTCGTAGCCGTCCGAACACGCAAGATCGCTTTCGTTGCCATCAGCCGGGGTCGAACAGCCGGGATCGTCTGGATAGTCGGTCAGCCCGTCGGAGTCGTTGTCGTAACCATCGCTGCAGGCGGGATCGTTCTCGTTGTTGTCGGTGGGAGTCACGCAACCGGGATCGTCGGGG
>CAZQTQ010000074.1:0-13474 GCA_964596025.1 uncultured Rickettsiales bacterium | reverse complement strand
CGGAGACCTCGACGAACTCCGAAGACACGATTCGAAATACGAACGTCTTCGAAGCGTTCTCCGTCGTCTGCTGGACGAAAACAACACCAGCAAGCTCGTCCTCTTCTCCTACTTCCGCGACACCCTGCGCTACGTCCAGAAGAGACTCGCGGAAGACGGCATCGAGACACTCCTGCTCATGGGGGGCGTCGACGACAAAGACGCCGTCGTCGACGCCTTTGGGGAGGCGTCCAAAGACTTCTCGGCCGCCCTGGACCGTGTGCCCGGCCACCCCGCCGCACGCCAGGGCCTAGCCCATCTGTGGTGGTCACGGTTTGTCGACGACGAGCGCAACGCAGAGCGCCAAGCTGCCCGCCAAAGCCGCTCGATGGTCGAGTTCTATGACGACGGCAGTTTTTCCGGCCGCCTCGCCGGAGACGGTCGCCTTACCCTCCTGACCGACCCCGCCGGAGCAGAGGCCTGGCTGTCCGCCTACGTCGAGAAAGACCGCGTACTGGTACCGAGCCAGCCAAGACTGCTCGGCAACACCCCACTGCGGGGCGTCGCCATCCCCATGGGCAGCCACTTGGTCACCCTCAAGTACCCCGAGTTGCCCGAGGTGAGCTACCCGGTCTTCATCCGGCGGCTCCAACACCACGAGGGCTACGTCCGCTTCTACACCCAAAGCGAGATCGGAGAGGGGTTCGCCTACATCCCCGGCGGCCCCTTCTTGGCCCGGGGCGGGACCACTGCCTACGGCGACCAGGAGGAGTTCCGCGAGGTCACCCTGCCCGACTACGCCATCGCCAACCATCCAGTCACCTTTCGGGCCTTCTTGGAGTTCATTAACAGCCTCGATGCCACCGATCCCGATCAAGCAATGGCTCGGATGCCGCGAACCACTCTGGAGGGCGTTTTCTGTGAGCGGGGTCCCAACGGGAAGTGGCGCCCTACCTACGACATCGTCTTCGAGGGCCGCATCCGGGAGATCTACCCCGATCCCGAGTCCGTCTGGGACCTGCCTGCGGTGGGGATCTCCTGGGTGGATGCCCAGGCCTACTGCGCCTGGCTCAACGAAGAGAGGGGCCTCGGCGTACGGCTGCCCACCGAGAACGAGTGGGAGAAGGCGGCACGCGGCGTCGACGGCCGCATCTATCCTTGGGGCCACGCGTTTGACGCCACCTTCGCCAACTGGGGCGGCTCGCGGTCGATGTACTCCCAGCTGGAACCCATCGGCACCTACCCCATGGACTGTTCGGTCTACGGAGTCCAGGGGACTGCGGGCGGCGCCACCAACTGGTGCAGCACCTGGTACAAGCGGGACCAAGGGACACGGACCCACCGAGGACACAGCTGGATGACGACGGGGCGCCGGAGCTTGGCCGAGCGAGGGGGCACCTTCCCCAAGACCTGTGCCGGCAACATCGGGATGCGCCTGGCTCGCACCTTGAAGCGCTGAAGGGCGCCAGAGGCGCCTAGACATCGCCGTCTATCTCTCCGCGCTCAGCAAGCCCATGATCGTCTCGAGCAGGACCGCACTGCGGAAGGGTTTGGGCAGCATGGCGTCGATTCCTGCGTCGCTGAGCTGCCTTCGTTCGATCTCCGCCGCCCAGCCAGTGGTCAACAAGATGGGGGTCTTCGGCTGAAGCCCCCGGATCTCCCCGGCGAGCTCCCATCCGCTCATGTCCGGCATGCTGAGGTCGGTGACGACAACGGAGTAGCGGTTGGATGTGGCCAGTGCCAGGGCCTCTCTACCGGTCGTTGCCGAATCGACGACAAAGCCCCGCTGCCCCAACAGGTCCTCCACCACCTGAACCAAGTCCGGTTGGTCGTCGATCAGCAGGACACTGCGACCGCCTCGGGTCTTGGGGCGTTCACTAAGCTCCACCGTGGGCCGGGTCCGGCGAGCGATGAGGTCGACTCGGGGGGGCGGAGCGGGCTTCGCCGGCTCGGCTCCCGCCGGCGGAAAGCTCAGGGTGAAAGAAGAGCCCTTGCCCAGCGAGGAACTCAGGCTCAGCTGAGCAGAATGCCGTTCGGCGACCCCCCGCACGAGGGCCAAGCCCAGACCCATTTGTCGACCCTCTCGGGTGGTGAAAAAGGCATCCGACAGGCGCACGACGTTGGGATCGGCGATGCCCTCGCCCTCGTCCCGGATCGTGACCCAGGCACGGCCCCCTTCGTCCTGTCCCGTCTCGAGCAAGAGCGGCCCGCCCTGAGGCATGGACTCCAGCGCGTTCGCAAAAAGCGCGATCAGCGCCACCCGGACCTCAGACGGAGACGCGTCAATCGGCGGCGGATTCCCCGGCTCCCACTTGGGCTCGTAGACGACCCCCTGCAGCTCAGCCTCGTCGCGCCACCAGGCCCGACAGAGGTCCAGAACATCTTCGACCAGAGGGTTGAGGTGCGTGGGCTCGAACTTCTCCTCGCCCAGAGCCACTTCGGCGAGCAGAGAGATGTGTGCCGCCTTTCGCGTCCCTCGACCGACTGCAGCCCGGACGCGCTTTACACCATCGCGAGCAGCCTGGTTGGCCGGATCCCGCTCGATGAGATCGAGGTTCGTCTCGATGATGGCCCACAAATTGTTCAGGTCGTGGGCGATGCCCGAGGTCAGACGACTGACGAGATGGGTGCGGGCCAACCGATCGAGCCGGCTCTCCATCTTCTTGCGGGCGGTGATGTCCCGGATGACACCGTGAAGGCCGTTCTTGCCGTCGACCTCCACCGGAGCAGCATGGACCTCGATGGGGAAGGTGCTGCCGTCCTGCCTCTGTGCCATATAGATCGTCGCCCCTCGCAGGACTCCGCTACGACGCAAGCTCATGTTGCGGCGAACCCGTTCGTACTCCCCTGGCGCGAGGATGTCGTACACCGAAAGATCGGGGTCCACGGGCCGGCTAAGGCCGAACAGCTCTGCAGCGGTCCCGTTGAGGTAGGCGAAGATGTCATCGAGCACAACGAAGTGCCCGTCCGGAGATTGCTCCACCAGAAAGCGAAAGATGGAATCGCTCTTCGTGTCCGCCGAAGACATGTTGCGACGATCTCCCGGCCCCTGTTGGGGACTGTCAAGGCTTCCCTATACCCCAGGCCCCTCGGCTTGAAAAGGCTCAGGCCGCGGTCTACCCTGAGCCGCCGGCATGGAGGGAGCACCATGTTCAAGCGCGTCCTGGTTGCGAATCGAGGCGAAATCGCACGACGTATCATCCGCAGCTGCGACCGTCTGGGCGTGGCCACCGTCGCGGTGTACTCCGAGGCTGACAAGGACGCCCTTCACGTTGCGGAGGCCGACGAAGCTCACTGGATCGGCGCACCGCCGGTTGCCGCCAGCTACTTAGACATCGAGAGGCTCATCCAGGTCGCACGAGAGACAGCGTCTGACGCGATCCACCCGGGCTACGGCCTGCTCTCTGAGCGCGCAGACTTCGTTGAGGCCGTCGAAGCCGCGGGACTGGTCTTCATCGGCCCGCCAGCCCAGGTGATGGCCACGACCGGCAGCAAGCTGGCGTCCCGACGCGCGGCCATAGCGGCAGAGGTCCCCGTCTTGCCTGCCTCTGGCCCGGTCTCCAGCGACGACCCCGAGGGCTTGCTCGCCGCGGGGGAGGCCGTGGGCTACCCCCTGCTCGTAAAACTGAGCGCCGGCGGCGGCGGAATCGGCATGACCCGAGTCGAGAGGCCCGAGAAGCTGGTCAAGGCAGCAAAGAAGGCGGCGCGGCGCGGCGAATCTGCCTTTGGCGACGGCACCCTCTACTTGGAGCGCGCTGTGGACCGAGGGCGGCACGTAGAGGTCCAAGTCCTGTGCGACCGCTACGGAAAGACCCTGCACGTCTTCGAGCGGGACTGTTCGGTGCAGCGCCGCCACCAGAAGGTCATCGAAGAAGCCCCGGCCCCCGGACTCTCGCCCGAGCTGCGCGCCGCGATCACCGCCGCCGCCGTCCGGCTCGCCAAGAGCGTTGACTACTGCAACGCCGGCACCGTGGAATTTCTCCTCCAGGGGAGCGAGTTTTGGTTCCTGGAGATGAACGCCCGCATCCAGGTCGAGCATCCGGTCACCGAGGAAATCTGCAGGATCGATCTGGTGGAGTGGCAACTGCGAATTGCTGCGGGCGAGGCTCTGGACCTGGAGCAAGACGACCTCAGGCCCCAGGGCCACGCCATCGAATTGCGAATTTACGCTGAGGATCCCACGACCTTTTTCCCCGCACCGGGGCGGATCGAGACCTTTACCGAGCCATCCGGAGAGGGGCTGCGCTTCGACCACAGCATGGCCTCAGGCATGGACGTCACCCCCTTTTACGACCCCATGCTCGGCAAGCTGGTGCTCCACGCCGCTGACCGGGACCTGGCGATTGAGCGCTGTTTGTGCGCCCTGCAAGCCCTGCAGCTCGACGGCATCACTCACAACGTACCCTTGCACCAAGAGGTGTTGAGCAGCGAACTCTTCCGGTCGGGGGGCGTGCATACGGGCCTCATCGACGAACTTCGGCGTTCTTCGTGCTGAGTTTTCCCCGCACGGTCGAAGTCTACGAGGTGGGCCCGCGGGACGGTCTTCAGAATGAGCCCTCTCCTGTGCCGACGGCCGTAAAGGTCGAGCTTGTAGCCCGCCTGGCCCGAGCCGGCCTCCCCTACGTCGAAGTCGGCTCCTTTGTGCACCCCCGCTGGATCCCCCAATTGGGCGACGCTGAACAGGTCTTTGCCGCCGTCGAGGTCCAGGAGGGCACCCGCTTTGGCGCGCTCGTCCCCAACCTCAAGGGCTGGGAGCGGGCCGAAGAGGTCGGGCTTACGGCACCTGCCGTCTTCATCTCGGCCTCTGAGACACACAACCAGAAAAACCTAAACCGCACGATTGAAGAGAGCCTGGCCAACATCGAGGAGGTCATGGGAGCCACATCCTCGAACGGAAACGCGCTGTGGTCGCGGGGTTACATCTCGATGGTCTTTGGCTGCCCCTACGAAGGCGAGACGGAGATCGGTAACGTCGTCCGCATCGCCCGCAGGCTCCTCGAACTGGGCGTGGACCAGCTCTCTCTCGGCGACACAGTGGGCTACGGAACGCCCAAGTCGGTGGCCGCGCGGGTGGCGGCTCTAGCTGGCGAGGTGCCTTTGGACCGGGTTGCCCTGCATTTCCACGACACCCGGGGGACCGCACTCGCCAACGTCGTCGCTGGCCTAGACGCTGGCGTGCGAGTCTTCGACGCGGCAGTCGGCGGGCTGGGTGGCTGCCCCTATGCACCCGGCGCGTCCGGCAACCTCGCCACCGAGGATCTCGTCCACATGCTCCATTCGATGGGCATCGAGACGGGGGTCGACCTGGAAGCCCTCTTGGATGCCTCACAGTTCATCGAAGACCACCTAAGAAAGCCCCTGCCCAGCCGCTACCTGCGCGCCGCGCGGGGAACCTGCCGCTGGGCCTGAGGCCCGGCCCAGGACGGGAGAACTCCTATCATGAGCGATGTACTGCGCGTCGAACGACGCGAACACACCGAGGTGTGGACCCTAAACCGTCCCGAAGCGCTCAACGCCTTCAACACCGCGCTTCTCGAAGCCCTGCAGAGCGAACTCGACCGGGCAGATGCCGACCGAGACCTGCGCTGCATCGTTTTCCAGGGCTCGGGAGATCGGGCCTTTTCGGCTGGGGCGGACCTCAAGGAACGAAAGACCATGCCGCCGGAGCTGGTCCCCCGCTTTGTCGACCTCATCGGCCGCACCTTCGACCGTGTGGCCCGCTGCCCCGTACCGTCCATCGCCGCCGTGGACGGCTTCGCCTTCGGAGGGGGCATGGAGCTCGCCCTTGCATGCGACCTGCGAGTGGTGGGAGGCAAGGCCAAGATGGGACTGACCGAGACCCGCCTCGCCATCGTGCCCGGCGCCGGGGGCACGCAGAGGTTGCCTCGACTCGTAGGGGCTGGGAGGGCCAAGGGCCTCATCCTGACCGGACGACGTATTGGCGCCGAGGAGGCCTTGCGGTTGGGCGTAGCCGAGTTCGACGGGCGGGAGACTGGAGCCCTGGAGACGGCACTCGAAGTTGCTCATCAAATCAGTACCGCGGGACCCCTGGCTGTGCGGGCCGCGAAAGCGGCCATCGACGGGGGCTTTGACCTTCCGATGGACCAGGCGCTGGTCCACGAACGAGCCTGCTACGACCGGACTCTGGACTCGACCGACCGACTCGAGGCGCTCGCCGCCTTCGCCGAGAAGAGGCCTCCCCGCTTCACCGGCAACTAAGCCTGAGGCTCACGGCGGCGCCGGAAGAACGCCATCGCCACCAGCAGGGCTAACAACGCTGAGCGGCCCCCTGGGGTCCTTGAGGCTAAGGCGCAGCCTTCGTCGCTAGCCGGAGCCGGGCCGGCTTGGACCGGTAGCGGTACGTGGAAGTTCCCCGTGCGCGCCGCATCGTGCGCATACATCGGCCACTCGACGACCCCATCGGCTGGACCGTCGGTGCGCCAAGCAAAGAGGTGCCCCTCGCGGGTCGCCACCACCACGTCTAGGTAGCCGTCGCCCGTGATGTCGCCCACCGCCGGCCCGCCCAGCATCCAGCCCCCGTGAAAGAAGGGGAAACCGGCCGCGGGCTCCGCCCCGCCGAGGCCATAGGCCCGCAGAACCGTGGCCGTGCCAAAGAGAATCTCAGGCAGGCCATCTCCGGTGAGGTCCGCCGCGGCCGGGGAGGCAAAGAACGGCATGTCCTCGATCTGCCGTGGGAAGCCTGGGAGGGGGTTGCCCCGGCCTTCTTCGTCGACCGCCCCCGAGTAGCCCACGATGACGTGGTCGTGGTCGAACTTCCTCCCCCAGGCCAGGATGTTGCCACCGTAGCCGATCCCCGAACCACCCCCGAAGTAGTCCGGCACCCCGTCCCCGTCGGCATCGGTGACCGCGCCGCTGGCCGTCATCAAGACGACGCTGGCCTCTTCGGTGTTCGAGCCTTGGCCGTAGTGACCCTGGGTCGTCCGAAAGTCAACTGCGACCGTGCCGTCGTGGTGGTAGAGCGCGCCCCCATCGGCGATGGAGTTTGCCCCGATCTCCAGGTCGCCATCCCCGTCCAAGTCGACAAGAACCGGGGACACGCCCACGCCCTCACCGATGATCGGGAGGGAGCCAGCAAACCCGGCGAACAGGGTGATGGGCCAGCCGGGCAAGAGTGCGCCGTCGGTGTCCAGCGCGTAGAGCATTCCGTACCCGCCAAAGTCGGAACCAGCGGTCTGACCCGTGCCTAGGACGATGTCGAGATCGCCGTCCCCGTCGATGTCGCCGACCGACGGGCTCGACAGGATTCGAGTAACCATGTCGGCAATGGCGGGGAACTCTGGGTCTTGGACGAAGGCCGGCCAGCCAGCAAGGGCCTCGCCCGCGGCGTCCCATGCATAGAGCCACTGGTCCATTCCGGGCTGCAGGATCTCGAGGCGGCCGTCGCCGTCCAGGTCCGCGAGCGTGGGCGCCGCGGCAAAGCCGCAGTCCGTCCGCACCAGCTCGTTTCGGTCGGCGGGATCGCAGTGGTCGAAGTTCATGGACACCGGGAAACCGGGCCGCAGGCTGCCATCGGCCCGCCAAGCGTAGAGCCAGCCGTCCAGTGTGGCCACGACGACATCGGGCAAGCCTTCGCCGTCCAGAGCACCAACAGCCGGGGCAGCCAGGACATTCTGGCGAAGGACCTCTTGGAGACCCGCCAAGCGCGGTGGAGCATCCAAGTACGCTCCTGTCTGACCCCGGTCGCCGGCGAGCGACGGCCCGACCTCCTGAGGCCATCCGGCCAAGTTTTGGCCCCTGCCATCCAGGACGTGGACGGTCCCGCCGCTGTCAGCCACAACGACCTCGAAGACGCCGTCCCCGTCCAGATCCGCCAAGGCCGGTGAGGACTCGAGCGAGGCCCCCGTGTCCACCGGCCAGCCAGCCAGCAGGCGCTCGTCGTCCCGGACGGAGACAAGTCGCCGGTGCACCCCCTCCCGCCCCTCAGCGTCGACCACGGTCAGGCGCAGGCTCAGACCGTAGGGGTCGAGCTTGGCCATCCGGCCCAGGATGCCGTCGAAGGCTTCGAGCGGCGGGGCCTGGTAGCTCGGGTCGTAGCCCGTCCCATCCAAGGGATCGTCGGGCGAGCCAGCCACAGGCTCGGCGCAGCCCGAACAGCTGGCCTCGCCACCAGCATCGGCTGCAGCCAATGCGTCTACTGCCAGGCCGATGGGCAGGCGCCCCAGTTCGCCTGAGAACGGCTCGGCCCCGCTCCCCTCGGAGAGCAAACGCCAGGCGTCCGGCGCGACCTCGCCGCCCACTCCCCACTCCAGGCGGTAGGTCCAAGACGACGAGCGCGGCGCCGAAATGATGCCTTCGACGACCAGGTCGGACTCTCCTCCCCGGGGCTGCCCCCCCACGTCGACACCAGCACGCACGACGGTCTCAAACCACTGGGGACTCTCGATCGTTCCGACCGGAGGTATGTCACCAGCTACGACCGCTGCAACCGCCGCCCCCGCATCCAGACGTCCGTAGCCGAAGTACTGGTCCCAGCCCGGCTGAGAGGGAAAGACCTCGGGGTCGGGCTCCTCACCGCGGCTCTCTGCGACGTCGACATCCGTCGCCGTAGCAAAGAGGACCTGGTGCACCTCCCCCGCCGAGAGCTTGGCTCCCAAGTGCTCCGCGGCCGCCGACTGAATGAGGCCCACCGCCCCCACGATGTAAGCCACTGCGCCCGTGGCACAGGAGGTGCGGGTGGTCGCCACCAGCTCCATCCGGGGTCCAAAATTGTTGCAGTTCACGAAGCGTAGAAAGGAGGTCGCATTCTCCCAGTCATCCGCGTCGGCCCCAATGCTGTGGACAAAGAGGGCGTGGTCATGAACCGCCGGGAAGTTCCGGTGGAACGAGGTCTCATCGCCAGCTGCCGCCACCAGGACGAGGCCATGGTCCCAGGCATAGCGCATGGTTTCGCGCAGCGCCGGCGGGGAAGTCATGCCGCCCAGAGCCAGAGAGATCGCTACCGCCTCGTGGGTCAGGGCAAAGACCAGCGCCTCATTGATCAAGTCGCCGCTGGTGATGAACGAGTCACCAACCCGCAGCGGCAGGACCGCGCAGTTGGGACACACCCCAATGCGGCCACCGTTCTCACCCTCCCCCCCGGCCGCCCGCAGGACGCCACTGCCGTGGTCCCCAAAGCTGTCCTCGTTGGTGGAGAAGGGGTCGTTGTCGCCCTCGAAGAAGTCCCAGCCCGCGATGTCGTCAACGTAGCCGTTGCCGTCGGCGTCGACGCCATCCGAGAACGTGTAGATGAGGTCGCTGGGATCAAGGACGTGGTCCGAGCGAAAGTCCCCGGCGTCAACCGCGACCCGGGGATCTTCGGCGTAATCGGCGAGGTTGACGAGGCCGTTGCCGTCCTTGTCGTGGCTGGCCGCTTCCAAGCCAGTGGAATCCTGGGGAAGGGGCAACTCAGCGATGTTGAGGAAGACCTTGTTGTGCAGGTCACCCGCTTGCCACTTGATGCCGGAATCGGCGACGGCCAAGACCGCATCCCACTGGCCGGTGGTCACCTGCCAGGCCTCCAGCACCCCGTTGCCGATCCCGAGTTCGATCTCGTCGGGGCGCACTTGGTCCTGAATCGACGCCGGCGTGAAGCCCCAATACGTCCAGTTGCCTGCCGCTTCCCCCGGACAGGCCGAGAAGTCCTCGGTGGCCCCGCAGTCCGGATACAGCCCAATTGGAACCTCCGCCCGAACGCCATTCGGAGCGAAAAATAGCGCCAAGACCAGCCCCGCAGCAGGTCGGAGAGCGAGGCGCAGACCTGCCGCTACGCCAAAGAATGGGCCGGAGTGTGAGGCCAAAAGGGGGCTCCGAGGGGGGACACTGTGCGCCGACAGCCGGTCGATGGCCGGGGCGCTGCGGGGACGGGGAAGCGGTGCATTATAGGGACGTGAGCGCCAGCGACCGAACAGAGTCTTCCTGGCCGCTGCTGCCGGCCTGTGCCTTCGCCGGCGCTACCGTCCTGTGCAACGGCTACCGCTTCGGCGTCGCGGACCACGGCGTTCATCTGCCCTTTGTCGACATGGTCTTCCACCGGGAGCGCTGGGAGGGGGACCTCTTGGTCGAGGCCTTCGCCCACCACCACTCGCTGTTTTGGTATCTCCTGGCGCCCTTCGTCGAGGTCCTGGGGGCCCCACTGGCCTACGCCCTCCTCCACCTCGGAGCCAGCATCCTGCTCGGCGGGGTCCTCGTGCGACTCCTCGAAACACTCGGTGCTCGCGGGGTGGGCCTCTGGGCCGCGCTGCTCTTCCTCGCCCCGGCCCACTTCGCGCTGGGCGGCGCCCGCAGCTGGGACCCCCTCGTCCTCAACCGAACGGTGGCCCTCCCCTTAGAGCTGGCCGCCCTGCATCTGGCTCTGAGGGGGGAGCCTCTTCGGCCCCTGGCCCTCCTGGGTCTCGCGGCTTGGCTTCACGCTCCGTCGGCGGCCGCGATGGCGGCGGGATTACTGGCGATGGCGGTCTTCGAGCCAAGGGGGCGCACGCGGCGCATGCTGCTGGGGTTCGGTAGCTTTGCGCTCGCCGCAGCCCCTCTGGCGGTCGTGGCCGCAGCAAGCGGGGGGCTAGGCTCCAGTCTGCAGAGGGTCGATGGGCTTTGGTGGCAGATCGTGAGGCTGCGGTTGCCCCACCACGTCCTCCCCTCGACCTGGCCCGCCGATCACTGGATTTGGGGCCTCGGCATCCTCTCGATCTCCATCGCCGGCGTGGCCCGCCTGCGGCCCAAGCAGGCCGACCTCAGGCGGCGATGCGCGGCTGTCCTCGGCGGGCTCGTGCTCTGGGCGGTCGTCACAGGCAGCGTGCTGGGCGAGGGGGCGCAGTTGGCCCTGGCCCTTCAGCTGGAAGCCTGGCAGGCCACCCGCTTCCTGCCGCACCTCGCCGCGGGGCTCATCCTTGCGCCCCTGTGCGCCGCGGCAGAACAGCGGGCGCGGGCGCTTCCAGCCTGGGCGGTGATCCTAGCCGCCCTCGGGCTCGGCACCCTCCTGGCGCGCTGCAGCCCTACAGCCGAGCCCTGGCGGGTTCAGATCTTCGGAGAGGAGGAATCCGAAAGGGCCCTGGGCCGAACGATCCGCGCGGCAGTGCCCCCCGGAGAGCTGATTGCGCCCCCCCCCGAGACCTTCGAGTCCCTGCGGGTCCACAGCCAAAGGCCCTCCCTGGCAAACTGGAAGGACGGCGGTGAGGCGCTCTTTGATCGCGGCGTTGCGCTGCGCTGGCTAGACGAAGTCAGCGCCGGTTGTGCCTGCGACCCTCTAGCCCCCAGCCCTGGGCTAGGCCCCGGCACACAAACCGGCATATCTGCACTGAAACGCCGACTGCGCGAAGGCCGAAGAGCGACATCGAGGGAGGAGCTTCGCCGCCGGGCCCGGGCCGCAGGCGCCTCTTGGGGGGTCGAGGCCGTAGAGGAATCCGGGCCAAGAGACACCCGCCACCGGCTGCAACGACTGCAGAGACCAGAGCCCTAACCGAGCCGAAACCCAGCGCTTGGGGCTACTGGAGCGCTCCTCCGTCGATCCAGTCGCGGACGTTGTCCAGCTCGTCGGCGTCCAGACAGCAGCCGCTCCGGGGCATGCGCTCCCCGCCTCCGCCGACCGACGAATGGGTTCCGTCCAACTTGTGCATCACGTAGCTGTTGGCGGAACTGCCGGCCTGGACCCGCATAAAGCTGCTTGGAGCTGCACTGCTGGTCGCCGTCTGGCCGACCAAGTTGCTGTAGGCGAGGGTCGAGCTGCTGAGGTTGGCCATGCCCGAACTGTGGCTCGAGCCCTGGTGGCAGCTGCATTGCGACTGAACGACGTTGGTGTAGACCCAATCCCAAGTCGCGTTGGGGTTGCTGGTGTCGTCGTCATCTCCGGATGTGTCGTCGTCGCCAGAGCTCCCGCTGTCATCGTCGCCAGAGCTGCTGCTGTCGTCGTCCCCGGCATCGTCGTCGCCCGCAGTATCGTCATCGCCTGCGGTGTCATCGTCCCCGGTATCGTCGTCGCCCGCAGTATCGTCATCGCCTGCGGTGTCATCGTCCCCGGAGCTGGCGCTGTCGTCATCGTCCCCGCCAGAAGAGCGGCCCGAGTCACAAGCGACCCCCCCCAAAGCCAGAAGCGAGAAGGAAAGAATGGTGGCAAGCAGTACGTTTAGCTTCGACACGGCGACCTCCTCGGAAGACCGACTTGGGATGAGTGGTTGCTCAGCATAGCGGGCCATCCGCGGTTGGGGCCAGGCTCCCGCCCGGCTACCCAACGGAGTATGCTTCGGCCCAAGATCGATGCCCACGTCTAGGGCACAAGGAGCTTGCAATGGTCGATGAGGGGACAACACAAGAGGCGGATTCTGCCGCAACAGAGAGCGCTGCTGCGGAGGGGGAAGAGGCAGCGGAGGCGCCGACCCCACCCCAGGCGGCATCCGGCAGCGACCTGATCTACGGCATCGACGATGTCCCGCCACCCGCCCAGACGGTGGTGCTCGGATTGCAGCACTACCTGACGATGTTCGGGTCGACGGTGGCCATTCCGCTGCTGCTCGCCCCCGCCCTCGGGATGGGACCCGAGGAGACCGGCTGGCTGATCGCCACGATGTTCTTTGTCAGCGGGATCACCACGATGCTCCAGGTCACCTGGGGCAACCGGCTCCCAATCGTCCAGGGTGGCACGTTCTCCTTCCTGACACCCACCTTTGCCATCTGCGGAATGGCGGCGTTGGCGGACCAAGGCTGGGAAGTGCGGATGCAACACGTGCAGGGCGCGGTCATTGCTGGATCCCTGGTTGAGATCATCGTGGGCGCCAGTGGAGCAGTCGGGCGAGTGCTCAAGTACGTGGGCCCCATCACCATCGCTCCGACGATTGCGCTCATCGGGCTTTCGCTCTTCAAGTTTGGTGCCCCCGAGGCCGGCCGGCACTGGCCCATCGGTGGGCTCACCATCGTGCTGATCATCCTGTTCAGCCAGTACCTGCGGACCCGGGCCCGGGCATTTGAGCTCTACCCGATCCTGCTGGCAATTCTCGGCGCCTGGGCGGTCGCGGGCATCTTCACCGCCACGGGTCACTTTGGTCCTGACCACCCGAGCCACACGTCCATGGCGAATCTCGAAGCCGCGCCCTGGTTCCGGGTTCCCATGCCGTTCCAATGGGGCATGCCCCAGTTCGGTGCGGCCGCCATCGTCGGCATGTTGGCCGGCTACGTCGCGAGCATGGTGGAGAGCATCGGTGACTACTACGCCTGTGCGCGTCTTGCTGGCGCACCTGTGCCCGACGCCAAGACGGTCAACCGAGGCATCACCTTTGAAGGCATCGGGTGTCTGGTGGCCGGTATCTTCGGCACCGGAAACGGCACCACCTCGTACTCGGAGAACATTGGCGCCATCGGGCTCACCCGGGTGGGATCGCGTCGCGTGGTCCAGGCCGGAGCGGTCCTCATGATCCTGCTCGGCATGGTCTCCAAGTTTGGCGCTCTCTTCACCACGATCCCGCAGCCCATCGTGGGCGGGATGTACTGCGCGATGTTCGGAATGATCGCC
>CAZQTQ010000073.1:0-13619 GCA_964596025.1 uncultured Rickettsiales bacterium | reverse complement strand
GTCGTCGTCATCGTCGTCGTCGTCGTCGTCATCCCCCGAGGCGTCGTCGTCACCCGACGCATCGTCGTCCCCCGAAATGCCGTCCGAGGTACTGTCGTCATCGTCATTCCCAAAGTTCAGGCGGGGCTGGGTGCAAGCCACGACAAGAACGAGCCCCATCGCCAGGCCACAGATGAAAATTGCGCGCCAGCAGTCCTGGAGCCGAGTCCCGATGTTCATGAGTCCCTCCGGTCGGTGGCCAGGACCCTAAGGCATCGTTCCCGGGTCGTCCAGGGCATCTTCACGCAGGTCGTTGGTGTCGGTTCAGAAGACGACGCCCTGATACTCAGGGGGGAGGATTGTTCCCCAGGGGATGCCCCACCTGCTAGCGTCTGCGCGCGATGTCGGAGGACGACGAGGGGGGCATAGCGCCCCCGACAGAGCAGAGGGGCCGGTTGTTCCACCCCGGGTACGCCTACGCCCTCGGCGCGGTCCTCGTCCTCGTCTTCTACGTCCTCCGCTTCGTACTGCACATCGAGTACGTCCTGGACCCCGAGGCCCGGATGGTGCCCACGGTGGGCCGTGAGTGGGCCCATGGGCATCACCTGCGTGAGTTCGCCTACTACCACTACAACCCATACCAGGGCTCTTGCCTGCTGGACGCCTTCCTGTCGATGCTGGGCTACCGGGTCTTGGGCGACCACATCCTGTCGTGGCAATGGGTGCCCTTCGCCTACGTCGCCGCGACCACAGTGGCCGGTATGGCGCTCTTGCTACGGGCCGGCGGTGCCTTTGCCGCCTTCAGCTTCCCCCTGCTGCTTGCCGGCGCCCCCTTCCTCCTAAAGGATGGTCTGCTCTCAATCATCGGAGGACACGGCTCGGGGCCCGCCTTCGCCCTTGCCGCCTTGGCCCTCGCGCTGGGCTGCGGAGAGCGGCGCAAGGGAGTGGACCTACGCGCCCTCTTCGCCGGGCTCTGCCTTGGACTTGGCGCCTGGTACATGCGGACCTCGGCGATAGCCGGGCCGGCAGTCTTGCTAGCAGTACTCGCCCGGGGCGGCTGGAAGAGCCTCATTCCCTTCGCCCTGGGCCTGCTGTCCTTCCCTGGACTGATTCTCTGGAACGCTGAAGCCCTCCTCGCCGCCGGCGCACCCGCTGCGGCAGGCGGGAAGGAAGCCCTGTTGCAGCACATGCTCTGGGATGTTCGTGAGATTCGCCAGGGGGGCATGCCGACCGCAGAGAAGCTGCGTCAGGCCTTCGGACTGAGCTTCGAGCGTCTTCTCTTCGCCCAACCAGATGCCCTGAGGACGGTCGAGTTCGCCGTCCGACCCGGCGTACCTCTGCGCCGAGCCTGGACCTTGGCCTGGCAGCTAAGTCCCCCGATGGTCCTGGCCCTGGGCGCCTGGCACACGCTCTTGCCAAAGCGGCTTCCGCTTCGGGAGGCCTGGGTAGGCCCCCTCGCCGTGCTCCTGGTCATTACCGGCTATGTCGGGGCCTACGTCGCCTCCCCCTTCCAGGTGGAGGACGAAGTCCTGAACCTGACTCAGGGCTTGATGCACGGTCCGGGAGTCAACGGAACGCGCTACCTCGTTCCGATCTACCTCGCCCTCACCCTGGGCTGGGCCCTGGCCCTGGGCTTGGTGTGGGAACTGGGTCGGGGGCGGCCCTGGCTCGGTCTGCTACCCAAGGCTGCAGCCCTTGCGCTGCTGGGGGTCACCGCCGGGGTAGGCCTCAACTTCGCTGCCATCGACATCGATGAACACTGGAACGAGCGCTACGACTTCAACAGCGAGCAGGCCTACCTGTACGAAGGGATGTTCGGTCCGCACCGAGGACCGCCGGTAACAACCCACCTCCGCTGCCGCCCGGAGGACCCAATCAGCCGCCGCGAGCACCTGATCAGCGCGGGCTGGTTCCTCGCTCCCGAAGCCAGGACCTTGAGCCACAACGTACAGGCGGTGGTCATGGTCTTGCAGTGGGCAGAGAATCACTTCGCGCTTTCCGAGCCGGACCGCGCGGTCTTGGCCGAAGGACTGGGTGTGGCGGTTGGCGACGCCCTCGCCTCCGATGCAGGTGCTGATCAAACCGAACTGTTCGCCGGGCTTCACCAAGCCGCTGCCCCTCTCTCAGGTCTTGAAGCCCGAGGCTTCCTGCGGGGCGTACAAGGCGCCTTTGACCCGTCCAACCTCCGACTTGGCCCCGGCCAGGTCGCCAACGCCCTCTGCGCAGAGATCAAGTGGGGAGTCTCGCCCTTGTGTCTGCGCGCCGGCTCCATCCTGGCGGATCAGGGCCGTGACGCGCTCCCAGCACAACCGATGGCGCTGTTCCCGCCCGAGGTACGGGCCGCTGTTGCGGGCTGGTCGACACATCAACGAGCCGCCCTGATCGCCGGCGCGGCGGGTGAGTTGCGGCTGCAAGGCGCCCGGTTCAGCCCCACGGTCCCGGCCCTTCAGGCCTGGCCGAAGGACCTCAAGAAGGCCTACGAAGATGGTTACAGAGGGCGGGGGAGCCGCCTGGTCCTGAACTTCTAGCCGGGAGCCGCGGACGCTGGCCCATAACCGCAGAGACGGACACCGCGGTCCTGGAGAGAACGGCTCAGCTCGGAAGAGGTCAAGGCCTCCAGCTCGGTCGCGAAGTCGTAGTCCTGAGCCCAGCGGGGGAGCTGCCCATTGGGGAAGGCCTGGGCTGGTCGCCCGGTGCCGGGGTGGCAGATCCACTCGGTGAGGCCGGGACGGAGTTCGTCCGTCCAGCGGCGATAGAGGTCCGCACATCCCCTCCCCGCTTCCGCCAAACCGCGTACTCGGTCCGGCACCCGCAGACCGGCGGATTGGACCTGCGCCCGCGCCCTGCGGCTGAGGGTACGCAGCCCGGTTCGGACCAAGACCCGGGGCCCGCGGTCTTCTTCGGCTGGCAGCCGGAGTCCTGCGATCCCGAACTCGGCACAGAGGCTCAGCACCCCATCCAGGAGGGGGGGGAGGAGGTGGAGGTGCTTGTGGCCGTCGAGGTGGGTGGGTTGGATACCGCCCTCGACCACCTGCTGGATCTGAGCCCTCCACTCGGCAAGAACCTGTTCGGCAGTGCCTCGGCTGGCCATCACCGCGGCTACGACTCTGGCCAGATCGGAGTGGAAGGCGCCGTGGCCATCGACGAGGCGCGGAACGCGGGCTGCGGGGAGGACGGGAACTCCATCAAAGAGGCAGAGGTGGACACCGAGATCCAGTCCAGGCTGCTCCCGGAGTTGGGCCAAGGTCTCGGCCCAGAGGGGGCTGGCCGAAATCACAGAGCCTGCGGTCACGACCCCCTCCCGGAAGGCCCGCAGCGCTCCGGACGTAAACTCCGGAGCCAAGCCAATGTCGTCGGCCGAGACGATGAGGGACATGGTTTGGTCTTGCTGCACGCGACTCAAGCTAGCAGAGCCAGAAGGCGGCTATGCTCTGCAGCGCGGGAGGCAGGTTGAGCGTACATTTCTTCATTCCGGCCTTCAACGAAGTCGAAGGGCTCGAATTCTGCGTCGATGCTGCGCGAGCCGCGCTGGCGAAGTTGGACGTTCCCTATCGGCTCCTCCTCGTTGACGATGGGAGCAGCGACGGGACGACCGAACTTGTCGACCGCCTCGCGAAACACCATCCCGAGATCGATGCCCTCCACCACCCCACCAACCGCGGCTACGGCGCCGCCCTCCGAAGCGGCTTTGCCGCGGCCGTCGAGGCCGGAGCCGAGGCGGTTGCCTACACCGACGCCGACCATCCCGTGGACATGGCTCGCTTTGTCGAGGCCCTACCCCTATTAGAGACGGCAGACCTGGTCGTCGGCTACCGGGTCCGACGCCAGGAGACCCTCCGCCGGGCCCTCTACTCCCGCGTCTACAACCTCCTCGTGCGGATCTTGTTCGGCGTACGCGTCCGGGACGTCAACTTCAGCTTCAAGTGGCTCCGGGTGGACCTCCTGTCCCGCATGGAGCTCGACTCGAACACCGTCTTCATCGACGGCCAGCTGCTCGCCGAAGCACACCGCTGCGGGGGACGCATCGTCGAGGTCCCCGTCGAGTACCAACCCCGTGAGCTGGGGCAGAGCAAGTTCGACCAGCCGATTCACGCCTGGCGGACGGGGGTTGATCTGCTGCGGTGGTGGTGGAAGCAGCGCCGACGGCCGAGCTGATTCGGCTAGAACTTGGTGGTCATGCGCCTGCTCTGTCCATCTTTCGCCAAAGCCGCCCGCCGCGGGGGAGGACGGGGAACACAATCGACTTGGTCTAGAATTTCCGACCTCTCCGCCTTCTTCTCCTCCCCGAGACACCATGCTCAATACCGCCCACCATCTCTGCGCCCTCGTCACAGCCATGAAGTCCGAGCAGAAGCTCTGGGCGCCGAGCGGTCACCGCGGCTACGGCATCCTCTTGTCCGCGCTGGGTACGCCCGGGTCACCCGAACAGGTGGTTCGAGGGATGATCGAAGCAAGCCAGGCCCTAAAGCAGGAGCTGGGCTTCTTTTCGGCCCTCCCGACACACATGAGAATGGGGCTTGCCGCTGGGATCGTGCACAGCGGCGATGAACCGAAGGCCTTTGTGTCGAGCTTTCAGGCGGCACGCGAGGAGTTCCGTGCCGTCGGGCTTCGCCGCAGCCAGGTCTACGAGGCCATTGCCGTGCTGATGCTCCGCTCACGGCGCGGGCCGGTGCCTGTGACCCGCATCGATGCCGAGCGGATGAAGGACATCTACCAAGCTCTAAAGAGCCACCACTGGTGGCTAACTGGCCCCGAAGACCTGCCGGCCTGCGCCCTCTTGGCCTCGCTGGAGGCCAGCGCGGAGAAGATCGGCCGCGACACCGAGGTCCTGTACCAGGCGCTGCGGGGCCAAGGTCAGAATCAGGGCGACACACTGCAGGCAGCCGCCCTCTTCCTCGTGCTCTGCCAGAGCCCGCCCGAGGACGTAGCCCAGCGCTTTGCCCGCCTCACCGAGGCCTTTGTCGCCGAGGGCCTTCACCTCCTGCAAGCTGACCAGGACGAGCTGGCCCTGCTCTGCTTCCTCGAAGACGACCCCCAGACCATCGTCCGCTGCGTTCAGGCCCATCGAGACGTCATTGGCTCCGAGAACCGGTGGCTTACCAGGCAGGTGACCTTCGAGCTGGGCGTGTCGACGGCCGCCTGGGAGTTGGCCAAGGAACACCCGGAGCTGCCCTTGGTACACAAGAGCAAGGCACTGGTAGACCTGTTTCGGCTGATCCAGCAAGAAGCGGCAGCCGCCGGCTGACGGGAAAGAGAGACGGCGTCATCGGCCGCTACAGTTCATTACAGTACTGCGACTTGAAAAACCCTTTTCCCTGTCTGGAGATGAAGACGTGAAAACCGCCCTCTTTGCCTGCCTCCTCATCGCTTCGGCCGTGGTCTTCTTGCCCTCCGCTGAGAGCGACCCCATCTTCCGCATCGAAGTAGGAAGCAACTACGAGAGCTACTCGAACGACGAGCTCAAGCGCCGGGTTTGGCATCTGGAGAAGGCGGTGTGGCAGATGCAGCAGCGCATCTACCACCTAGAAGCTCAGGGGCCGGTCCAACAGGTCGTCGAACAGCGGTCGGAGTGGACCTGCTACCTCCGCTCCTTCGGGAAGGCCTACACCCACACCGCGGCCTCGCAGACCAAGGCGCGGGCCGAGGTCATTCGGCAGTGCTCTCAGGCCACCAACGCCATGCACTGCGATGAAGAAGACGTGACGTGCGGGGAGTAAAGCGGGCCGCTCTCTGGGCCCTCAGTCTCTTCATGCTCGCTGTAGGCGTGATGCACTTTGTCGACCCTGGGCCGTTCGAGCGCATCGTTCCGCCCCCCTTGCCCGGACGCGCAACCGTCTACCTCTCGGGCATCTTCGAGATCCTGGGAGGGGCTGGCCTCCTCGTCCCCAAGACCCGCAGGGCAGCCGCCTGGGGTCTCGTGGCCCTGTTTGTCGCGATCTTCCCCGCCAACATCTACATGGCCGTTGCGGACATCCAGCTGGATCCAGAGGCGCCGGTTCCCTCCTGGGTGGCCTGGGCGAGGCTCCCGTTCCAGGCGGGGTTCATCGCATGGGCGTGGTGGTTTACCCGGGACCCTGTCGGGTCCGCTACGGGGCGGGGCGCTACTTCAGGTGGCCGCACTTGAGGTCGACTTCGGCTTGGACTCGCTCGACCTCTTCGGGGGTGGGTCGGGCATCGGTAGGCACTCCGACCTTTCGCGCCGCCTCCAGCATGTAGCCGTTGACGCAGCTGTTGTAGCGAAGGAGCTTCTCTTCTTCAGAGGGCCCGCAGCCAGGCACGAGAAGGAGCAGGACGAACGGAGCCCCGCAGAGGACCACCAACCGTTGCGCCTTCATCACCACCCCCAGACCGCAAGCTTAGCCGAGCGATCCGAGAGGAAGACTTTTGCGAATGGAGCACTCCGACGGGGGGAGGAGATTCTTGGCACGAAGCGGGGCGATATTCACTCCCCTCCCCTGCCCTGCCCTGCCCTGCCCAGGCGAGATTGCAGAGGACAGAAGGTCTGCTCCGCCGCTCTTCGGGATGGACCGAGAGCAACTACTAGATCTTGTCGGCTAGTGCCTCGAAGTCCATGCGCAGTTGCTCGTGCAGCGCGTCGAGCTGGGCCTGACCGTCGGCCTCGTCGATGCTCCCATCCTGTATTCCCGCCCGAATGGTCAGCTTCTCCGCGGTGAAGGGTTTGATGATCCCATCCAACTCGGCCTTGATTTCTTCGGACCCCTGCTCCCGGATCTTCCTGCCCAACATTCGGAGGTCGGCGCCGGATTGGTCGACGCGGCCGCTCTGCACTGCCACCTGCATCCTCTCCCCGGCAGCGGCAAGACGCTCCTCCGAGCTCATGTCGGAAGGGACGCCGGCTTCGCCCTCGTCGGTCACGCCCGTGTTGGCTTTGTCGGCCTCATCAGTCCGGACAGGCTCTTCTTGGGTTCCTCCGTCCTTGGCACAGCCCGTACCCAGCGGCAGGGTGCCCACAGCGCAGATGAACATGCCGACAAGCAACCGGCGGGAGGTGGTGAAAAGAGGAGGCTTAGGTAGAAGCATTTGAAATGTCCGTTCGAGGATCTCGGCAGGCTTGATTGCGCCGACCGGAGAATAGTCTGGACAGGGCCTCTAGTACCAGAATCGCGTCCAACCGAACCTGCCCTTCACTGCCTCGCAGATAGGCCCAGCGGCGCTACTTCCTGCCCAATAGATTGACTTGGAGAATCGGCAGACCGGTGCTAGTCCGGCTCGTCCGTACCCGATGGGTTCCAACCCATCTCGTACGGACGGACAGCTTTGCATGCTGTTTCGAGCTAGGTGTTCCCACAACAAACGGCCCCTGGTGTGCGCCGCCTCGCTAGATCTCCGTACTCAAAACGGACGATCGCCTGGGTGAATTTGACAGGCCTCCTTTCTATAAGTACTAGTACTTACAGATGAAGCAAAACAATACCAACGACGCGGCGGATTCCCCTTCCCCTGAGGGTTGGTTGGAGATTGAGCAGTGCAAGGCGGAGCTTTCGGGGGTCGGCGTGGTGCTACGCGGCTCGATCACCAAGCACCTCGTGCGCTGTGGCAAGGAGGGCTGTCGCTGTCAGGCGACGCCGCCGAAACTTCACGGGCCCTACTACGACTGGACGCGCAAGGTCCAGGGCAAGACCCAGACGGTCCGGCTGACGAAGTCCCAGGCCGCGATCTGCCAGCGTTGGATTGATAGCGGAAGGCGACTCAACGACATCATCTCTGCCTGGGAGCAGGCGGGCGTTGAGGCAGCTCAGGACCTGAGGGGCAAGTCGTCGTCGTAATGGCCGCCCGGAACTCGGCTCGTTGTTAACAAGTCCACTTAGTGAGAATTTGTTGGAGAGGGAATGATGGAGAAGCGAATCCCACTGGTCATCGTTGGCGGGGGAGGTCATGCCCGTGAACTCCGCTACCACATAGAGGAGATCAACCAGGAAAAGCCCCGGTTCGAGTTGTTGGGCTATGTCGACGACAACCCGGCACTTCAGGGTAAGGAGCAGCTGGGGCTCCCCGTGCTTGGGGACCTGGGCTGGCTGTCCCGACAGTCTTCTCGCAAGGTCTGTTACACCATCGGGATCGGGGACTCTCGGATCCGAAGGCTGATCGCGGAGCGGCTTCGGGGTGTTCCCGTCGCTCCGGCCCTGATTCACCCCTCAGCATCGGTCTCACCCTGGTCCGAGTTGGGTCCAGGGACGCAGGTCTGTCCCGGCGCGAGGATCTCGGTCAACACCAGGATCGGCGCTCACTGTCTTATCAACTGGTTGGGGATAATCGGCCACGAAGCGACGATTGGGGACTTCGTCACGATCGGCCCGCGGTCGCTTCTCGCCGGCGGATCGCGGGTGGATAGCGGGGCGTTTCTCGGGCTCAACGTCAACTTGAACCCGCTCGTTCGAGTCGGGGAGAACTCGATTGTTGGCTCGGGGGCGACCGTCGTAGTCGACATTTGCGCGAATGTCACCGCCGTGGGTACGCCCGCGCGGCCGATTCGACATCACAAGGTGCCCAGTCACAGAGGGAACAAGCCGGTCTTTGGCCCCCGACACGATGTAACGCTGCCCCCAATTCCAGCGGCCGCCGAGCGGCCATCCATGGTGGCTGTGGGGGCTTGACTTGAAACGCCTGAGAACTCAACTGCGTCCACGGCAACACGCTGTAAGAGGTGCCCAGCGGGTTGGCCTGCGACCCATGGTTGGTGACCGCCCCCCCCCCTTCAGCGAGCTCCGGACCGGGGTCAAGAGGTCCATTGATCTGGTCGTTGCCAGCACTGCCCTTGCTCTCACCTCTCCCCTTTTGACCGCAGGTGTAGTGGGAGTCCTGCTGTCGATGGGTCGTCCCATCTTCTTCACGCAGGAGCGTGCGGGTTTGTGTGGACGTCCCTTCCGCGTGATCAAGCTCCGCACCATGCGTCCTCCCCGTCCCGGAGAGGACGAGCTGGCCAGAAGCTCCGACCGCTTGACGCGCGTAGGACGGTTCCTCCGCTCCACCAGCCTCGACGAGCTGCCCAGTCTCCTCAACGTGATCAGGGGAGACATGAGTCTTGTAGGACCGAGGCCGCTGCTTATCCGCTACCTGTCCCGCTACTCGCCGCGGCAGGCACGTCGCCACGAGGTCAAGCCCGGGGTGACCGGCTGGGCGCAGGTGAACGGGCGCAACGCGGTCTGCTGGGAGGACAGGCTGGAAATGGACGTCTGGTACGTCGAGCATTCCGGCTTCCTTCTCGACGCGAGGGTCCTCACCCAGACCCTCGTCCAAGTCGCTAAACGGCACGGCATTAACGAAAGCGGCGAGGCGACGATGAGCGAGTTCATGGCGCAGGAAGCAGGCTAGAGACGTTACCGACGCACCTGGCTCGGCTTAACTACCTGGCTTCGTCGTCACTCGCTGAGTCGTCGTCGCCGACCACCGGTTCTTCGGACAGCAGCGCTCCCAGGTCCAGTTTGCCGAGAGGAAGGGCGTTGCCACTGGCGTCTTCCGCCTTGTCTCCGCCAGACCCCTCCGACTCCAACAGCTCATCTTCGAAGGACACACGACTGCTGGAGCCCTGCTCGTCGTGGGGCCAGGTGGTAAGCGACGGCACGTAGGCAATGAGCAGGACACCCACCGCCAGGATGGCCAGGAAGGGCAAAGACACCCGGTACATCTCGGTGACCGGCTTGTCGAAGCGGTAGGCCCCGAGGAAGAGGTTCATGCCCACCGGTGGGGTCAGGTAGCCCAGTTCGAGGTTGGCCAGGAACAACACGCCCAGATGGATCGGGTCCATACCGAACACCAGGGCGATGGGCACGATGAGCGGAACCACCACGACAATGGCGCTGAAGATGTCCATCAGACACCCCACGACCAGGAGGAAGAGGTTCAGGGCGAGGATGAAACCAATCTTCGAGCCGATGTGTGCCTCCGCCCACTTGGTGGCCAGCATGGGCACCTCGGCATCCACAAGGTAGTTGGTCAGACCCAGAGCCACACCGAGGATGATCAGCACCCCCCCCATCAACGTTCCGCACTCGATAAAGATGCGCGGAATGTCGGTCTTCAGCTTCAGGTCGCGGTGAACAAGCACCTCGATGAGGAAGGCATAGGCAGCGGTCGCTGCGGCAGCCTCGAAGATCGTGACGAAGCCACCGAAGATGCCCACGAGGACCAGCGCGGGAAGGGCCACTTCCCACTTGGCCTGCCACAGGCTGCTCCCTGCAGCCGCCAGGTCCAGGGGAGAGGGCTGCACCTTGTTGCGCAGCGCGTGCACGACACTCGCTCCCGCCAGCAGCAGCACCAGCAGCATCCCCGGGATCGCACCCGAAACAAACAGCTTGTCGATGGGCACCTGGGCGACAACCCCGTACAGGATGACCGGAAGGCTGGGCGGAAACAGCAGACCGATGCTGCCCGACGCGATCAGGAGTCCGATCGAGAAGCGCTCGCTGTAGCCGGCCTTGACCAGGCTGGGCAGCAGCAGCCCACCGAGGGCCAGGATGGTGACTCCCGAGGCGCCGGTAAACGTGGTGAAGAAGGCGCAGACGAGGACGGCGGCGGCACCGATGCCACCCGGCAACCAACCGAACCAATGGCGGAAGAGCTCTACCAGACGCTTCGACGAACCTCCTTCTGCGAGCAGGTAGCCGGCAAGGGTGAACAGGGGGATGGCAGGCAGAGTCGGCGAGGCGACGAGCTGGAAGGTCTCGAGCGGCACAGCCGAGATCGGCGTGGGCAGGGGCTGCCCATAGAACAAGAGCATCGCCATGCCGCCCAGGACCGTGTAGATGGGTGCGCCCAGGGCAACCGCCGCCAACAACAGGACTGCGCCCAGCCAGACCACAGGACTCCTGCTGCCCACGGGGACGAGGACCAGCGCCGCTGCGGCGAGCGACGCAGCCAGAGCGCAGGCGCGGCCCTTCCAGCCTGGATTGCTGACCCAGGCGAGGTAGATCGCCATACCGAAAAAACCCAGAGGCATGGCCAACTGCAGGACCCAGACCGGCACGCCACCGGGCAGGCTCTTGGCGGCCGGCAGCTCGGCGCGCACGAACTCGGCGGCTGCATAAGCCAGCATCACGGTCACAGCCGTGGCAACAGCACTGGTAAAGCCAACAATGCGACGCTGCCTGGCTTCGTCGAGCTGCAGCAACTCGCCCGTGCTGAGGCTCAGGTGACGACCGGTCCGTGCGGCGACAACCGCACCGACAAAGGCCAAGACCAGGTTGAGGTGTTGCACCCACAGGTTGGGCGCCGCCGAGCTGAACCCGAACACCATCCGAGCCAGCACGGAGCCAACCGGCAGGACGACCATCAACGCGAGGACCGCGACCAGGACCCCGCCTTCGACCCGCGCCATGCGTGGCAGAGGCGGCAGGGGGCTCACACTGGAGTCAGTCAGCGACGAACCGGTCACTTGCTTGACCGAAACTCCTGCAGGTGACCCTCGACTTCACTGAAGATGGCCTCTCCCACCATCTTCCCGCGAATGACCGACCAGGCCCTAGCAGCAGATTGCTGCCACAGCTCTCGCGCCCCCTCAGGGAGGGCGTGCACCTTCAGACCATACTTCTGCATGACCTCAACGGCCTTACGATCCTGTCGCCGCACTTCCCGTCGAGCCTCGAGGCCGGCCTTGCGGGCGGCCTGGAGGAAGGGCTCCCGGTACTTCTCGGGCACACTCTCCCAGGTCTCGCTCTTGATCACTGTGGCGGCCAGCAGCGGAGCCCAGGGCATGTCGAGCATGTGGGGGGCGAGGGCAAACCACTGCTGACTGAGCGCAGCGAGGGGGGTTGTGGGAAAGCCACTCAACAAACCACTCTGCAAGCTGGGGAGGACATCGGTCGCCGCGAGCACGACCGGGCTCATGCCGGCAGCCTTGTAGGCATCGATGGCATGGGGATCGCCCTCGAAGGCAAACATCTTGAACTTGCTAGCATCCGCAGGCACCAGCAGCGGACTCTTCGTGAACAAGTGCATCCACCCCGCGTCACTCCAGTTGAGAACTACGAAGCCCTTCTCGAGAAGCAGCGCCTCGAACTTCGTCCTCATGCGCCCCATGATGTAGTCGAGTTCCTCGTAGTTGCGGATCAGCATGGGGCTCTGCGTGACCATGGGAGCCGACTCAATGTCGCCGAGGCCCACACTCGTGATGGCGCCGGCCTGCAGTTGTCCGATGCGCATCTTGCGGATGATGGCTGTCTCATTGCCGACCACCCCGCCGGGGTAGATCTTGACCCTGACCTCACCACCAGAGATCTCGGACCAGTCATCTGCGATCGTTCGCACGGCGCGGTACCAGACCGTCCCTTCAGGGGCCAGCGTCGCCAGCTTGACCGTGATCTCAGCACGAACCGGCACTGCCGACAGCAGGATCGCGGCCAGCATCGTGGCCAGAGTGAGGGCAGAGCGTGAAGATCGGAGTCGCATGGTCTAGCTAGTCCAAGAAGAGGTCATCCAAATGGTCGAGTAGAAAGAGCGCCTTGCGCTGAGCATAGTCGTTAGCAAGTCGATTCTCCGGGAAAGCATCAAGGTCCACCGCAAGCGCCTGGTTGAGCAGCGCCACGAAGCGCTCCTTGTCCTGGGCTCTCTGAGCAACTGCAGTGGCAAGACTTACATGGGGTCCGGCCTTCGCACCACCCTGCAGTGCAAGGCAGCGCTCGTAGTGCTGCTCCGCTCTGGCCTCGCCTCCGGGCATGGGGAGCGCCGGTTCGAGGCTGATAAGGACCTCGTGAATGGCGCCGTCATCCCAGTCGGGATCGAGCTCCAGAGCCTTCCTCATCGCGCTGGCTGCAATGGGCATCAAACCAAACATCTCCGGGTCCTCGAGATCCGTCGTGACCGCCGCCAACCAGGAAGCAGCAAGCCAATAGAGGAGCGGTGTGCCTTCGACTCCGACACGTTCCAGCGCAGCCTCGGTGTCCGTCAGGATGGTAGACCGGAAACCGGGGTAACTAAGTTCGAGGCCATCGAGCGCCTTGGTGTTGGCCCGGAGATAGAAACCCCTTGCTCGCTTCAGCCCGCCTCGGTAGGCGCTGTAGTCATCAAACTTGAGTTGCTCGGCGGGCCACTCGACGAAGACCACACCGTACTGGGTAAAGCCCGAGGCTAGCGACAGCTTCATCCCCAGGTGTTCGGGGACCGAAGCACCAATACTCTCCATCAGCTTGAGCGCAAACGGCAGGCTCTCTCCCACGAACTGGAGGTCCTCGTCCTGAGTAAAAGTACCCCCGGTTCCCGAACTGAGCTCGTCCGCCACCGTCTTCATGGCCATGTGCTTAATCGAGCAGCCGCTCGACAGGACCATCGCGAGGGCCAGAACTGCGAAGGCTGAAATGGAAAAGGTGGGGCGCATGGTGTCTTCCCTGTCAGGTCGTTCCGGAGGGAACTGCTGAGGCCCGAGCAGTGGCTCAGGAGTCTCAGGTCTCCAGCCTCCTCCGGTGGGGGCACAGTCGCAGTCGGTGCCGAACAGCATCCGGCAAGACTAGCTCAGCTGGGACCCTGTGCGACAACAGCCCGACTCATCGGAGCCGGGCTGTCGTCGTAAGTGGTATCGGGGGTCGGATTTGAACCGACGACCTTCGGGTTATGAGCCCACCTGGAGGATTCCCGTCATCCTGATCGGGAAGCTCTGGTTGGTGCAGTCGCCGCCGCCAGGGCCCCTA
>CAZQTQ010000072.1:0-13686 GCA_964596025.1 uncultured Rickettsiales bacterium | reverse complement strand
TCGCGGGTGGGAAACGGCATGTTGGCGGCACGCAGGCGGGGCTTTTGGAGGAGCAGCTTACCGTCGGGACCGTGGAGGACGAGCTCGGCGCCACCGGTGAGCCAGTCGCCATCCAGGTACTCGCCTTCGACAAACTCGAAGGTGGCCCGTGTCTCCAGCTGTTTCCAGCGGATCCGGGCGGTGGGAAAGCCGAGGAGATCGTGGGAGTGAGCCTTCTTCTGCCGCAGGACTCGGCGGCACTCTTCGACTGTTAAGTGCCAAGGAATCGTGCAAGTGCTGCTCAGGGGGACACCGCGAACGGGGACCCCTTTTCGCAGCAGTGGACGCAAGAGAGACTTCAACACCCGCGCATCGTATGTCGACCAGTCGAGGCAGTCCAAGTGCCTTTCCCCATATTTTCTCGTAGGTTGGGACCTTCTTGGCCGGAGGCGGGGTGGCCTGCTTGCGGACGAGTTGACTCTCGTGAAACGATGACGCGACGGGAACTCTGTGGGCACGCGCAAGATTGTTCGCTACCTCGGGCTGGTGCTGCTCATCTTGGGCGGCTTCATGGCCACTGCCATCCCCTGGGCTCTGGTCGACGAGGAGCACCCGAATGCGGTGTTCCCTTGGCTGATTGCGGTTGCCAGCACTCTGGGCACGGGTATTGGTTGCAGCATCTACGGGCGTTCCAGGGGGCAGGGGGCCGGCGACCGGGAAGGCGTCGAGGCAGAGATCTCTCGGCGTGAGGCCCTGGTCATCGTCACGTTCTCCTGGGTGATGTGCGGTGTTTTCTCGGGCATTCCCTTGCTGCTCGACGGCATGGTGACCCGGCCGGTCGATGCACTGTTCGAGGCGATCAGCGGCTTTACGACCACCGGGTCCACCATCTTGACCGACATCGAGAGCAACAGCTTGCCCGCGTTGTGGTGGCGTTCGATGATTCAGTGGCTCGGAGGCATGGGCATCATCGTGCTCTTCGTCGCCGTACTCGGCCAGGTGGGCAGTGGAGGACGGCGGCTGTTCGAGAACGAGGCTCCGGGCCCCACCAAGGACCAGCTGCGTCCCCGGATCCGCGAGACTGGTCTGGCATTGTGGAAAATCTACTCTGGGATGACGGTAGTCCTCTTCGTCTTGCTCTTCCTCGAGGGCATGAGTGGCTTTGATGCGGCTTGCCACGCGATGACGACGCTGGCGTCGGGCGGTTTCTCCACCAAGAACGCTTCGATCGGGGCCTTTGATTCTCCGCTGATCGAACTCACCATCGCGGCGTTCATGCTGCTGACAGGCATCAATTTCGGCATCTACTACGCCTTGCAGCGGGGTCGGAGTCTGGTCGCGTTTCGGGATCGGGAGCTGGCGGTCTACTTGGGGCTTGTGGGCGTTGCGACGCTGATCGTGAGCACTTCCCTCCTCGGTCGGACCGAAGGAGACCTCTTTGAGGCCTTCCGCTACGGAACGTTCCAGGTGGTGGCTGTGGTCAGTTCGACGGGGTTTAGTACGGACGACTTCAACATCTACCCGCCCCTGTCGCGCACCCTCTTGTTTTGCCTGATCTTCATTGGCGGTATGGGGGGCTCTACCGCGGGGGGCTTCAAGGTCAGTCGGGCTGTCATCCTGGCCTCAGCCGCAGTCCACGAGATCCGCCATGTTGTACATCCGCGGGCCGTCTTCTCTACCCGGATTGGCCAGCGCATCATCGAAGATCAGGTCGTACAGTCCGTCCTGGCGATGTTCGTCATTGGTGTGGCTTCACTGGCGGTAGGGTCTGTGGTCTTGGGTGCGCTTGGGCTGCCCTTTGAGACCGCTCTCTCTGCGTCGATGACCGCGCTCTTCAATGGGGGGCCGGGTCTAAACGAGTTGGGCCCAGCGGGGAACTTCGCCGGCCTCCCCGACCTCGGCAAGCTCCTCCTCTGCGCCCTGATGATCATCGGCCGGCTGGAGTTCTACACGGTGCTTGCGCTGCTGTCGGTGGGGTTCTGGCGGGGGAAATAGGGCCCTGAAGAGCCGGCCACCTGAGTTGGCTTACGACCTCACCTCCGCATGGAGGCCCCAATGCGCGCGATGTCCCACAGGCCCAGCTCTCCGCTGGTTACGAAGCCGAGGTCGTGGTGGGTCTGAAACACCCGCTTCAAGAGGCCAGTGGCTCGTCCCTGGAGGAGCGCAGTCGAACGAGGCGACCGCACGGCGAGCGGGAAGAGCAAGGCCAGCCGTAGGGCCTCTTCGGTTGGTCCGCCGGCTCCGTGCATCGGCATCGCAAAGGCGTAGTCGGGGCTCAGCCGTTGGTTGAGGGCCAGAGCCGCCTGCCGGTCGTCTTCGGTCTCACCTTCGTGTCCCACGAAGGTGCGGGTATGAAGCCGAATGCCGGCCTTCTTGATCCGGTCCGCTGCTTTCTCCACCAGCGATTCCGGCATCGACCGCCCCGCTGCCTCTTCTCGCAGCGCACCGCTGCCGGCCCCGATGTCCATAACGATCCGAGCGCAGCCTGCTTCGCTCAGCGCTGCGACGGTCTCTCCGTCCAGTAAGTCGGCTCGTCCCACACAGGAAAAGGGCAGCCCAACCTCTCTGCGGTAGCGCACCAGGAAGTCGCTTCGCCACGGCTCGGGGTCCAACAAGAAGGTGTCGTCGCGAAAGGCCACCCGGCGGTAGATGGCGCGTCTGCGACGCGCCAGGTTAAGGCGATCCATGGCCTCGCTTGCGGAGTGCCGCCGCGCCGGCTGGAACCGGCGCCTCCACTCCGCCTGCCCCATCGCTGCGCCAGCGTGCGTGTTCTCTAAGACCCCGCGTCCGACGGCAAAGGACAAGGTTCGCTGGTTCCGGACGAAGTGGTAGCGCTTGTAGATCTCCAAGTCCGGCTGCGGGAGCTGGTCGATGTCGTCGATCATCTCCCGTGCCGCGGCAAAGACCGGCCCCGTGGGACCGGCGCAAGCCGTGCCGCCGGTCCCTGGAAGCTCCCGCTCGTCGCTGATCTTGAAGAGCAACTCCGGCAGTGTCGTTTCGGGATCTCCGATCATCAGGAGGTCGACCCCGTCTTCTTGGACGATCTCGGGGAAGTCTTCGGCGTGGGCCCCGCAGAAGACCATGGGGCAGCGTCCCAGTTCGGGCCGAAGCGCTCTTGCCTGTTCGATGGCCCAGCGATGGTGGCCGGTGCAGGGAGCGAAGACGACGACGGCTGGCGCGTAGCGGCGCATCGTCTTGGACAGTCTGCGCTCGGCGGCGGGGATGAAGGCCCTCGCCTGGTGACCGCGAAATACCACCGCCGCACCCAGGGTCATCAAGGCGGGATCGGGGAGAGGATCCTTTTGGACGAAAGCGACGCGCATTCCGGAGTGCTAGCGCGCGGGTTGGCTGCTCCTGCTGCGCCGCAAGAAGCTCGGCCGGAACTGGTCGGCCAACGCCAAGGCCCCCCTCATCACGTTCTTCGCCAAGATCGGATCGGCCAGTGCCCTCTTCGCAGAGTGCTTGATGAAGCGGGGATCTAGGTAAAAGGTCCGGTAGGCCTCCTTGAACACGGTCTCGACCTGATCGAGGCTCTCGTAGCGGTCGGGGACGTATACGGCTTCCTTTTGAAGCTTGAAGCAGTTGATGTAGTCCTCCGGCCCCCAGTTGAGTGCGTCGAAGGCGGGGGATCCGGGAGGGGGGCGATAGAGCGAGAAGACGGCGACATCGATTTCCTGGCTCAGCGCGTGCTCCACAGTGTGTCGTACAGATTCCGGTGTGGTGCCCATGACCCCCACCATGAACAAGCCAATGACCCCGATACGGGCCGAGTGGGCCGCGCGCACCGCTTCGCCGCAAGAGGCGACGGTCAGGTCCTTGCTGAGGTCGCGCAAGAGGTCGTTGTCGAGAACCTCGATCCCCATCAAGACCTGGTGGCAGCCGGCGGCCCGCATGGAGTGGAAGATGCCCGCGTCCACCTGGCTTGCCCGCACGTAGCAGGTCCAGGTCACCGGGTTGCCTAGCGCCCGCAGCTCTCCGCAGAAGTCGTAGATCCAGTCCTTGCCGACCACGAAGTCGTCGTCGACAAAGGCGATCTCCTTGGCGCCGTACTTGTGGTTGATCGCGGCGACTTTTTGGGCGGCCACCTTTGGAGAGTGGCGGCGGTAGCGGTTCTTAAGGCTTGATGCGCTCGTGCAGTAGGTGCACTTGGCGTAGGCGCAGCCCCGGAACAGCTCCATGTAGACGGCGGGCATCTGCCGGACTCGCATGGGTGGAGCGGAATAGCGGCTGAGGTCCAGCATGTCGTAGGCGGGGAGCGGCGACTCATCCAGCTGGCGTTTAGCCACCCGTCCGTTGTTCTTCCGAACCGTGTCGCCGTCGCGCCAAGCCACGCCAGCCACGCCCTCCAACCCGGTACCGGCCTCCAGCCGCTCGACAAGCTCGACGGCGGTCTCTTCGCCTTCGCCAAAGACCGCGGCATCGATGGCCGGCGTCTCGAAGCAGTGCTCGGGGAAGGTGCTGGGGTGGGGGCCGCCCACAAAGATGAACGCCTCAAAGCGCTCCCGAAGCAAGGTCGCGAGCCGCGCCGCCGAGTACCAGATAACGCTGGTAGAGCTGATGCCGATTGCGTCGGGCACGAAGCGGTTGACTTCGGCGCAGATCTGCTCGTAACCGATGTCGAGGGCAGGGGCGTCCACGACCTGGACCTGGTGGCCTGCCTCCCGCAGGTACGCAGCCACCGAAATGGCACCCAAGGGCACCGCGTTGTGGAACGAGCGCCGGCGCGCCAGTCCATACAACATGCCGCCGTAGTCGAAGGGCGGGACGATGATCGTGACCTTCACCTGTACTCCTTGCCCGGACGAGGTCTGGGCGAATCAGTCTAGCCTGAACGCGCTCTGGTTGCGGCCTTTCCTGGCTTCCTCGGGGTACTCGGTCTAGGTGTGGTGCCAGAGTACGGCTCCGGCAGATAGGCCTGGTCCGGTTGCGAGCCAGAGGCGGATCCCATCGGCCTGGTCTTCGTTCTTCACCGCGGACCAGGCGGCGAGTGTCGTCGCACACCCCCAGTCGCCCCGATCGGCTGTGGCCGAGACGGGTTGCAGGTTGCCGATCCCAAGGTCGCGCAGAGCGCCCGCGAGATCCGCTCCGGGCGGGGCATGGACCACGACCTCTCGGACTTCGGAGGGGTCCAGCCCAGAGGCCTCAAGGGCTCCCGCGGCTGCGGCATACGCCAACTCTGGCAGGGCGGCTACCGCCCTCTGGCTCGGCGGAGACGCGGAAAAGTCGCCGGGTCGCGGGGCGAAGCTGTGAGGGGGTAGGCGGCCGCGAACGGCCCACTGGCCTTGGAGTCGACTGTCCGTCGCGACATAGGCCCCGAGCAGTCCCCCCTCTACGGACTCGTGGAGGGGGGCGACCTGCAGAACTAGGGCCGCCGCGCCGTCGGCGATCCGGAGGAAGGTGAGTAGGTCGTTGCCGGGCTGGAGGCGGCTGCAGGTGTCGGATCCGACGAGAAGGGCGTGGCCCCCGTCGGGTAGTAAGGCAGCGGCCATGGCGAGGCCCAGAAGCGGGGCGGTGGGCCCCGAGACCAGATCGCTGCAGAGCAGGGGAGGTAGGCCCAAGTCCTGTGCCACCTGGGCCGAGAGCGCCTGCCCCCAGCCGGTGGGCGTCGACGTGCAGGCCAAGAGTAGGTCCAGCTTGGGGCAGCCGGCGCGTTGCCAGGCCTGTCTAGAGGCATCCGAGCCGAGGGTGTGGCTGTCTTCGTGGAGGCCGACCAGGGATCGAGTGCGAACTTGGGAGGCTTCTTCCCACTGGGCCACCGCATCGTCGTCCCAGGCCCGGTTGGACTCCAGTTCAGCGAGGCGATCGCCCGTCGAGACCTCCCGGGAGGCTTGGGCGGTCGCAGCGCCGACGCAACGCATCCCCAGGCGAGGAGGAAGGTGCATGGGTTCTAGTTCGCTTCCCCTGTCCTACCCGTGGCTACTTCGCCGCCTTCTGGGCCCCCGCGTCGGCGACATCCAAGCGGGCAGCATTCATACGATCGACTGAAGCCCGAACCTTGACTAGCTCCTCATCTATTCGCTCGAGGCGGGTCTCCAATCGGTCCATTTGCTCGCTGCTGCCCATGCGTGCTGTGTCGATGTTCATGATGACCGCGTCGCTGGACAAGAAGAGAAGGTAGGTGTTGAGGATGAGCAGCCCCAAGACGGCGATGAGAACCGTCATGCGCGCTGTCCAGGCCCGTCGCTCGCGGAGGTCTCTGAAGTAGGAGAGTTGCGATACTTCGTCGGAAATGTTCTCGGACATGGCGGGACCTCATCGGTTGGATTGGAAGATTCATTCTGTATCAACTGGGTCTTCGCTCCAAGACGGGGGGAGAAGGTGGAGGACCAAAGGTCTCGCTGAGGTCTCGCTGGGTCCCCGCTAGGGATGCGGTTGCTGCCCCCCCCTTGTCACCGCCGGTGGCCCTCCGCTTCACTGCAGCTCTCTTCGTCGCCCTCTTGGGCTGGGCTCCAATCCGGCTCGGCCCGAGCGGCCCAGACGGTGGCCTGTGTCGGCGGGGGCCCATGCTAGATTCAGCGGCTGCTCGGAGTGTTCAGGCCCGTTCTGCCCGGCCTCCACCCAGGAGGTTGCTGTGTTCCTTTTGCCCCGGTTGTTCCGTTTCCCCCGCATCCGCTGCGGGGCCGCATTGGCGCCAACCCTCCCTGCGTTGCTTGCTCTGGCGCTCTTGGCCCAGGCCCCACCCCTCTTTGCCACTGAGGCGCCTCCGCTTCAGCCCGAGCCGCGTGAGACGCTAGGCCCCGATCGAACGGCCGATATCGAACACCTGCGGCTCGAGCTGGCTTTCGACCTGGACGGGGGGACGGTCGAGGGCTGGGCCCGCTACCGACTGCGCCCCTTTGATCCGGGCGTGCGGCGGCTCCGCTTCCACCAGGTTGGCCTTGAGGTGAAGCAAGTTCGGGTCGAGGGCAGGGTTGCTCCCTTCCGTCTGGGAGACGAGACCCTCCATATCTCCTGGGAAGCTCCTGAGCCGGGGGCCGCCGCCGAAGGGGGCGGTGAGGGTGTTTCCGAAACGCTGGATGTCGAGATCGAATACCGCGCGACGCCCACCACCGGCCTCCACTTCCGAAGGCCCGGTAAGGCCTCGCCCGACCGCTACGCGGAGCTGTGGTCCCAGGGAGAGGGCATCGACAACCGACACTGGTTCCCAGCCTTCGATGATCCCCGGGATCGCTTCACCTACGAAGGGGTCTTTTCGGCTCCGCGCGATCTCGTGGTCCTTTCGAATGGCGAGGTTGTCGAGACAATCGATGACCCCGAGCGAGCTGGCAATCGGCGCTGGCACTACGCGCTGGGCGAACAGCAGCTCGTGAGCTACCTCGTCATGGTCGCAGCGGGCCCCTTCACGGTATTCGAAGACAGCTGGAGGGGGCGGCCGCTGAGGACCTTGGTTCCCCCAGGGGTCGATCGTGAGACGGCGGAGCTGACCGTGGGGAAGACCAGCGCCATGCTCGACTATTTCTCGCGGGTGACCGGGGTGGAGTACCCCTACTCCTCCTACTCTCAGGTCTTCATTCAGCGCTTTCTGTATACGGGCATGGAGAACACTACGGCCACCGTAATGGACCGAAACGTCCTCCACCCCGAGCGCACCCATCTCTTGCGGTGGGGCTCGGAGTCCGTAGTGGCCCACGAGCTCGCCCACCAGTGGTACGGCGATCTGCTGACCTGCCGGAGCTTCCGGGAGATGTGGCTGAACGAGGGTTTTGCCACCTACTTCGCCTGGCTCTGGGCCGGCGAGCGCATGGGGGAAGACATGGCTGCGCGCGCTCTCCGTCGCCGTTACGACTCGGTGGTTCGCGCCGACGATCGTCGCCCCCGACCCATGGTTACGCGTTTTTTCGCCAAGACCGAGGGCGACTCCGGCTCCAACCATCCCTACAGCAAGGGCTCCTCAGTACTCCAAATGCTGCGGGTCATGCTTGGTGATTCAGTGTTCTCTGCTGGCATCGCCCGTTACACCCAAGCTCACCAAGACGGACTCGTGGAGAGCAGTGATCTGCGGCGGGCGATGGAGGAGGTCTCCGGCCGCGAACTTGGTTGGTTCTTCGATCAGTGGGTCTACCTGGCAGGACACCCCAAGCTACAGGTCCGGCATTCGCTGGACGCCGACACCGGAGAGCTGCGGGTCACCGTCAAGCAGGTACAAGAGGTCGGAGGCCTCGTCCCTCGCTTCGTTCTCCCCGTTGATCTGGAGGTCGCGACGAGTGTGGGCAGCCGGATCCATCGGCTCTGGATGGATGAAGGGGAGACCTCACTGCTCGTGTCCATCGAGGGAGACTTGCTCTATGTGGCTGCCGATCCCCGGGGTGGGTTGCTGGCTGATTGGGACCAGGAACAGAGCGCATCGGAGTGGGTTGCTCAGCTAAGCAGTCCCAGTGCGTACGCGCGGGAGCGGGCCTTCGTTGGACTGGCTGCTCGCAAGGGCAAGGTAACCGACGAAGAGCACGCAGCGATTGAGGCTCTCTTGGCGGGTGACAATGTCTTCCTTGCTCAGCGCGCGACCGACGTGTTGGGTGAGTGGCTCGACCAGGCGGCAGTCGCCATATTGCAGTCCACTCTCGCCTCCGAGTCCGCCAAGAAGGATAGTGACCCACGCCTGCGCCACAGCCTCGTGAAAGCTCTGGGGCGGTTTCCGTCTAGTCCGGGCTTGGTGACTCAGCTGACGCGTTTGTTCAACACCGACCGCGTCGAGCAGATTCGGGCCGAAGCACTCAGGGCTCTCTCCAAGCTCCAGGAGGAGGGGGTCCGCTCGGCTGCCTTTTCGGCCTTGCGAGCGGCTCCTACCGATCAGATGGTGCTGCAGCGGACCGCAGCCGATGTGCTGGGGAGCTACGGCTCCTCCCAGGATCTTGCCGTCTTGGCTCGCTACCGAAAGCCGGACACCAACTACGAGCTGCGAGGGGCCGCCCTGCGGTCCTCGGTGCGGATTGTGGAGAGGGTTCCCGTGGGTGCGGAGCGCAAGGAGGCCCGGCGGCCCATTGCCCGGGACCTCGAGTTGATGACCGAAGACCTACACTTGCGGGCGCGCCAGCACGCAGTGGGGTTGCTTGGTGCAGTGGGCGATGCCCGCTCGGTGCGGGTGATGCAGGCCTTAGCCCGTCGCGAGAACGCTCCGGATGTATTGAAGGGCATTGACGGTGCCATTCGGGCCATTCGAAGTCGGGATGATCGGGAGAAAGAGCCGACAGAGCGCGAGGCGGAAGCCCGCCTCAAGGCGCTGGAAGAACGTCTGGATGCGTTGGAAGCGGAGTGGAAGGAGAGCCGGGACCGGATCTAGGGGGCGGGGCCCTCTAGTCGTCGGCCCCGTCCGCTCCCGGCGGGAGCGGGAGGCTGGACAGAAGCACCAGCGTGCTCTTGAGCGTGTCTGCCCGCTCAATCATCATCGGCGAGGAGATCAAGGGCACGCCGAGCATGTTGAAGAGCGAGAAGAGGTGTCGGCTGTGGTTGTCGAGGGTGTCGCCGGTCACCTTGGAGCCGACGCACACGCCTACGAAGGTGCGGCCATCGAGTGTGTTGCCCACCTGGAGGCGTTCCCACAGCGGACGCAAATGACTGGCCGTCAAGAGCGATGCGCGGAGGACCTGGACCGCGGCCGGTTCAGTGTAGGCGACCACCAAGGTCACCTCTTCATCAACCAGCGGCGCGACTAGTTGCGGCTTAGGTTCGGTTTCTTCGGTCATCCGTTACCAGAAGCTGGGTGCAGGCGTCCGGCTGAACGATCTGCCGGGTAGAGTCGCTCGGGCTTATAGCACAAGGAAACTGCAGCCCTCAAGCCATTCAAGCGCTGTAGACCGTTTGGTCCCGGTCACTTGTTCTTGTCCTTGGGGTCGCGGTGAGGCTGCTGGACGGGAACACCCGGAAAAGTCGGAGTGTCCCCAAAAATGGGTCCGTCATCGGTGTCGTGGCTGGAGTCCAGGCCACCGAGGCTGGGGGGGCGGAGGGGTGGCAGGCCACGCTCGGTCTCGGCTTCCGCGTGGAGGCCACTGCCTTGCGTCCCAGGCCCGGTTCCGCGGTCCTGGATCCCGGGAGGCTGGGCTGCGAGCTCCCGGCGTAGCAGGGCTTCGTTGGTATCGAACTCAAGCAGCTGGTGGGTGGCAAAGCCCTCTTTGCCCTCTTCCACCCGCTGCACGCGCAACTCGACGGCATGGCGGGTGGGGTGGGCGGCTACGTCGGTGTAGGCTCGAACCAGGGCCGCTACCGTGGCTTCCTGCAGGGTGATTACATCGCCTGCAGCGGTTTCCAAGCGGGCCCGGATGTGCTCGTGGCCCTCGGGAATGCCGACCACGAGCCGGGTGAGGGCCCGGTTGCGCAGCAGTTGGTGCTTGGCCATCGGTGCGGTCCTACGGCTTGGACGAGGTTGCTGTAGGGACCAGCTTGCCGGCGGGGCCGGAAGCGCTCTGTGGGGTCGTGGGCTTGTCGATGTCTTCCCAGCGGGTGGTACCGCGGTAGCGGAGGGTCGCGGCGCGGAGCGAGGCAATCTCCTCTGCCCCCATGGCCGGGAAGGTCGTTCCGGCGCGGTTGAGCTTGGTCCAACCGGGTCCACCGGGTAGCGCCACGCCATCCTTCTTTCGCAGGTGGCGCTCAGTGCCCAGGATCGAACTCATGTTGTGTTGGACGAAGTCGTTTCGGATAGAGGGATCGGTGATGCCGCCGTTCCACCCGCCAAAGGCTTTGCGACGGTTTTTCATCCAAAACGTCATGTCGGGGTCGTACTGACTGAGCATCTCGTGGCGCACGGTTTCGTGCAGCAGTTCCTCAACCCATTCGCATTCCGTGCCGCTCAAGTCGCAGATGTCGAGGACGGCGACGAGGCCCTCCCCACGGGTTGCGGCGGGGGTCGAGCGCGGCGGGTCGTAGTAGCCGCCCCGGAAGTCGCGGTATTTCTCCGCTGACTTCAGGTTCTTGGCGTACTGGTATTCGACGGCTCGAGCGAGCTTGAGCGCATGTTCGAGGTAGTCCTCGCGCTCCGTGAAGAGGTAGAGGTAGCTCAGCCCGATCATCAGCCAGTGGTCGTTGGCCAGCCGTGCCGCCTCTTTGCCCTTGTCGCGGACCTGAATGAGCCAATCCGCAGCGCGGGTGGCAGTGTCCAGCCACAGGGGGTTGGGATCCCAGGCGTAGAGGCGAACCAGTCCGAGTATGGCTTCGCCGGGGTAGTAGGCCGAGCCATCGAGGTTGGTCGGGGGCCCGCCTGGCTCGAGCGAGGGGAAGTAGACGAATTCGCCGTCGCACTCGGTACGCTTGTATTGGGGAATGCACTCCTTTTGCTGAGATGAGGCCAGGAAGCGGCCAAAGGCTTGCGCCTCGTCCCGATAACGCTCGGTGTCTCCGGTGGCTTCAACGTACTGATCGAGCATCACGAGCGCGAGGCCGGCGCCACCCAGCTTGACCTGGTTGCCGGGGCTGACGATGAAGAGCGACTCGCCTCCGTCGTGGGGCCCGTAGGGGCCGGTCCGCTTGTCCCTTCTGCAGTGTGAGAAGAGGTAGTCGATGGCGGCTTCCGATGCGCGGAGGTAGGGGGGGAACTTCGTTCGGTCGTAAGCCTGGAGGATGGAATACGTGGTGCCCCCGTGGCGCAACAGGTTGTAGGAACTGCTGTCCCTGTCGCTGTGTACGTAGTGCTTGTAGCGGATCTTGCCCGCCGAGCTGACGGACGAAATCAAGTAGTCGGCAGCCCATACGGAGCGCTGAATCAGGGTCTCGGGGTCGACAGAGTCCCACTCGAAGGGGTGCAGGCGATAGAGGCGGAAGATGCCGGGGCGCTCGGCCTCGGGCTCGTCCTTTTCCACCCAAGCGACGGTGCGGAAGCGCTCGTAGGTGAACTCTTCGGGCAGCTCGCCAAGGCGGGGGTTCCGGCTCCGCAAGAGCTTGAGGACCTTCTTGCGCTTCATCCCCTTGACCGTCTTCTTGTCGTTGTAGACCCCCTTCTCCAGCACCTCGGTCGGCAGGATGTAGGACACCTCGTCCAGGGTCTGCACCCAGTAGCCGTACATGGCGATCTCGCGCTTCTTGGGCTTATCGATGGAGCGCTTGAAGACGATGGGCTTGGTGCGCGTGACGATATCGATCTTGAGTCGGACCTCCTTCTTTCGATCGGCCCCGAGGTCCTTGGGATGGCTTTCTTTCAGGGCTTGGCTGGCGGCCGCGACGGAGGCCTTCAGGTTGGCACCGACCCCGGTGGCGCAGCGCTGGAAGGGCTTCTGTTGGTAGGCGCAGACGAAGACCCGACGACCTGGCAGTTCACTGAGGCGTCCCGCAGGAGGGTCGGAGTCGCCAAATAGGACTGAACGCGCGACACCGAATGCTTCAGCCAGGACGGCTTCGTCGGCGAGGGCGGGCCGGTCCCCCTTGTGGAGGAGTTCGTCGCCGCTCGGGTCGCCCAAGACCGTGCCCGGTGCGTTGGCCACGGGGGAGGACGACCTGTCGCAGCCCGTAACCAGGCTAGCTGCGAGGAGGAGGAGGAGGAGGAGGACAAGCGTCTGCAGGCGTGGGTCAAATCTCATGGCAACTCCGGTGGAGCGGAAGACCTACCGGTTCGTCCCGTGCTGGTCAAGCTTTCGCCCGGTGCTGGTCAAGCTTGCGTCCGGTGCCGGTCAAGTGTTCATGGGCCTCGGCACCGGGCCGGTTCGGAAGGTAGATGGAGCCGCCGCTGCTGCGGAACTCCTCGGCTTTTTGGGCCAGTCCTTGTTCCACTTCAGTCTGGCCAAGAGGCACTAGGTCTTGTGCCTGGGCGAGTTCATTGACCTCCTGGCTGATGCGGTAGGCGCAAAAGGCCGGTCCACACATCGAGCAGAAGTGGGCCACCTTGGCGCCCTCCTGGGGGAGTGTCTCGTCGTGGTAGGCCCGTGCTGTCTCCGGGTCGAGGCCGAGCTCGAATTGGTCCTGCCAGCGGAACTCGAAACGCGCTTTGCTCAGGACGTCGTCCCGCTGCTGTGCGCCGGGGTGACCCTTGGCCAAGTCGGCGGCGTGGGCTGCGATCTTGTAGGCGATCATCCCCTCTTTGACATCGTCCTTGTTGGGGAGGCCGAGGTGCTCCTTGGGCGTGACGTAGCAGAGCATCGCCGTGCCGTGCTGGGCGATCATTGCGGCGCCGATGGCCGAGGTGATGTGGTCGTAGCCCGGAGCGATGTCGGTTGCCAGGGGGCCTAGGGTATAGAAGGGGGCCTCGTGGCAGATCTCGATTTGCTTTCGGACGTTCTCTGGGATCTTGTGGAGCGGGACATGGCCCGGGCCCTCGATCATGACTTGGACGTCGTGTTCCCACGCCTTCGTCGTCAGCTCGCCTAGGACGGCCAACTCGAACATCTGTGCCTCGTCGTTGGCATCCGCCACTGCACCTGGGCGCAAGCCATCGCCGAGGGAGAAGGTGATGTCGTAGCTCTTCATGAGATCGCAGATGGCGTCGAAGTGGGTGTAGAGGAAGTTCTCTTTGTGGTGCGCTAGGCACCACTTCGCCATGATCGATCCGCCCCGGGAGACGATGCCGCAGGTGCGGTTGACGGTCAGCGGGACGGCGCGCAGGAGGACGCCGGCGTGGACGGTGAAGTAGTCCACACCTTGGCGTGCCTGGGACTCGAGGGTCTCGAGGTAGCACTCGATGCTCAGGTCTTCGACGATGCCGCCGACCTTCTCGAGTGCCTCGTAGATGGGGACGGTGCCGATGGGCACGCAGCTGTTTCTGAGGATCCACTCCCGGGTCTCGTGGATGTT
>CAZQTQ010000071.1:11386-13816 GCA_964596025.1 uncultured Rickettsiales bacterium | reverse complement strand
CCAATTTGGAAATTTGTCCACCTGCAGCTGAGTCTACACCCACTGCGCGGAGGCCGACGAGAACTTGCTTCGCGAGGGGGTCCCACCGGAACGGATCGTCCGAGCCGGCAATGTCATGATCGACTCCTTACGCCGAGCCCTGCCGCGGGTGGTTCCGCCAAAGGAAGCGCAGGCCCTCAATTTGGAGCCCCAAGGCTTTGGCGCGGTCACCCTCCATCGGCCAGCCCTTGTCGACCATGCCGAGCGCTTTCTGCCAATGCTGGAGGCCCTAGCCCAACTGAGCGAAGACTTGCCTTTGCTCTACCCCATACACCCCCGGAGTTGGGCCCGCCTCACCACAGCTCAAGCCCAGCAAGATCTCAATACTGCACCCACCGCGGGCGAGGCCAGGCCCTGGAAGGGCAGCCGCCTCTTCCTCTGCCGTCCCCTTCCCTACCTCGAATTTCTGTGGTGCATACAGAACGCCCGGCTTGTGGTGACCGACTCGGGCGGGATCCAGGAAGAGACGACCTCTCTCGGCGTGCCCTGCATCACCGTCCGCCAGAACACCGAACGAGCAGTGACGATCCGCGAAGGCAGCAACCAGCTGGCCGGCCTGGATCCAGCGTCCGTGCTCACCCTGGCGCGGCGGGCCCTGTCGCAAGATGCATGCGTCCGGGGGAGCGGCCCAGCGCTGTGGGACGGCAGGGCGGGAGAACGCATCGCAAAGGACCTCGCAGCATGGGTCGAGGCTGGGGTCCAGGGGGCCTGAAGTCGAAAGCGCTGGAGCGGCGGGGCACAGATATTCACCCCGGACGGGACAAGGCCGTAGCCGGCACCAAACGGGGGCCCTCGCGCTGTCGCATGGACCGCGCCTCTGAGGTCAACTGTCCCCACTCGCTTTCGTTGGGCGGCTGACCGTCCCAAGCCGGCAGAAGCAAGCAGAAGAGCAGAGGCACCCAAAACGCAAAGGGGCCCCACATCCCTGGGTCGGCGAAGGTGTTGGCAGTCATGCCAGGAAGGACCGGCGCCACACTCAACACGACCGAACGTCGGATATCACTGCGGGGATGGCAGCGCAGGTTTCTAAAGGCCATCCGGAGGACCTCAAAGAAAAGTAAGAGGCCAGGGATGCCTGCTGCCAGGCCGTAGACGAGTACTGTCGAGTGAGGCGACCTGGCATGACCACCAGAGAACCTAGAGGCGACATCCCCCTCGACGAAGGCGACCTGCATGAACCCAACTCCAAAGACCGGGTGGTTCAAGAAGGCGCGGCCGTACTCGACCCAGATATAGACTCGGCCCTCCTGGCCACCAGAAGCCCTTTCTTGGGTACCCAGTAACCGCTCGATCGATGACTCTGCAAGCCCCGAGGTGACCAGGGCGAAAGCAAAGAGGATTGGAATGCCGAGGCGAAGCCAGCCGAACCACCCCCTTCGTCTTTTGGCCTGTTCGGAAATGGGTTGGATGGCGGCGGCGATGATGAGACCCAACATCGCGGACCGCGAGAGGGCTAGAAGCGCCATCACCGAACAGACACCGATGATGGAGTAGCGCATCCACCCCGGTAACATGTCCGGCCGGATCGCATGCAGTGCGAGCGTGCCACCGATGGTCAGACAGGCGAGAAGGCCGCAGGAGTTGGGGTTGGACATAAGCCCCCGATACCCAATCATTAGTCCCCGCAAGATGACGGCCTGCGGAAGGCCCCCAACGGATACTAGGAGGCTTCCTGCGGTGAGAGCAGTGCCCGAGATCACAAGAAGAAACAGCCAAGCGACCCAGAATCGCTCCGGATGGCCCACTCGATAGTAGGTGGCGAAGATGGCCAGGACGACGAGCAGGAGCCACACGACGTAGAACACGGAGTTCGAGGGGTTGCGACTTAGAAGTCCGGAGACGCCAAGCCAGACCCAATAGGCAAACAGCAGCGGCAGGCCTGTCCCACGGGATTTGCGGGTAAGCCGCTGAAAAGGGGCGCCGAAGAACAGCACCAACATGCCGATCCCCGCCACGCTGCGCAGATGCTTGGTCCAATACATATCCCCGAAGAACCACGTGTAGCGGAGGAGGCTGGAGAAGTGGAAGAAGCACAGACCGAAGAGGGCGAGCCCCGCGAGCCGCAACCGCACAAGGTAGTAAAGCCCGACCAGGAAAATGAGAGTACCGACGGACACGACCGCCCCGACGACGTAGTCCACTTGCAGGAGCAACCAAAGAGCTAGGGGGCCGGCAAGGGCGAGGGCCCCACCGAGAATCAGCGCGCTGGCATTGGAGGCCTTCGCCACTCCTATCCTGGCCTGATCCGAAGGCGGCGCAGCCAGAGACCGGCCCAGCCCAACCAGAACCAGAGACCGCCCCCACCAGAGCCTCCAGTTCCCCCGTGGGCACAGCCTTCGCCGCAGCTTCCGGGGGCATCACATCCGCCACAGCCTCCGGCCTCGGCAGTGG
>CAZQTQ010000071.1:276-11376 GCA_964596025.1 uncultured Rickettsiales bacterium | reverse complement strand
GTGGAGTCCCCGCCGCCTCCTACCGAATCGTCGTCATCGCCCCCAGCATCATCGTCGTCGCCAGGCCCTGCGCTGGAGTCGTCATCGTCCCCGCTGCTGTCGCAGTCCGGATCGGCAAGGTCCACCAGACCATCGCAGTCTTCGTCCAGATCGCCCTCGCAGACCTCGGCTTGAGAGACGCCTACCGCTGCGTTGGAATCATCGCAGTCGCCCTCGCAGAGCGAGGCGCCATCCGTGTCGCCATCGACGGTCTCGTCGGTGGCAGAGTCGCAGTCGTTGTCCTTGCCATCGCAGACTTCTTCGAGGCCGGGCGCTACCTCGCCATCGTCGGGCTCGCAATCTCCACCGCAGAGGGTCACGCCGTCGTCGTCCGAATCGGCCTGTGACGTCACGAGGACCTGGGCCGCTGCGGCCTCTACGCCGTCTCGAATGCCCACGGCCACAACCTCGACAACTCCATACACCAGGGGGATCGGAATGGCGGCAGACCACAGCCCGTTCTCGTCTGGAACGATGTTCTGCGCAACTTGGGCGCCCAGCACCCGCAAGGAAACCGAGTCAACGTTGGCAGAATCTCCTTGAATCTCGGTCGTCGCGCCCGCTACGCAGTCCGTCGGAGTGGGGGAAGCGATGGAGAGAGCCACTCCGAGCCCATCCACGACTCGAGCCGTGCCGTCCGGCGTACTCAGCAATAGCTCATCAGCTCCGTCACCATCCACGTCGGCGGACGCAATGTACGAAACCGGAGCGCCCACAAAATAGGACCACTCAAGCGTAGGCGCACTGCCCTCCAACGCGCTCAAGTTGATCGCGTACAGCCAGCCAGTCCGACCACCTGCGACCGCTTCGGTGTAGCCATCCCCATCGATGTCGACCAGGATCACGGCCGTCAAAGCCTCCGGGTTTGCGGGGGCCGCAGTCGCAAGTGTTCCTCCAGCCAAGTAGGTCGGATCCGTCCCCTCCACGCTGCCCGTGGCACCATCGAGGACACCGATACGTCCGGAGGACGAGATGAAGACGACGTCCATGCCGTCGGTCTCGTTCATCGGCCCGAGTGCGAGGGCCTGCTCGACGTAGGGGGAGGTGCCAATGTTCGTCTCAGGGCCCCACAAGAGGGTTGGTGCAGTCCCGCCCAAGCCCCAGGCCTCGATGAAGGGATCGGAAACGCCGTACAGGCGGCCCACCACCGCCTCGACATCGCCATCCCCATCCAAGTCGCCCATCGGGAAGTGAGACGAGTAGTTCGTGTTCGCCTCCACAAAGCTCGGCTCGATGTCACCCCACTCCAGGACCTCGTGATGGCGGGTGGTTGGGCGAAAGACGTCGATGACCCCGTCGGTCGTGCCGTAGACGCCGTCGGCAGCAAGATCCTGAGCCAAGAGGGGGCCGTACCAAACGTTGCGGGGCGAGGATGGCTGCCATCCCAGCTGGCCGCTGGCGCCGTTGAGGGCGATCAAATGGCGGGTCCCCCTGTAGCCGATCTCGAGGATGAGGTCCTCGACGGCATCCCCCGTTAGCTCTTCTGCCGTCACAGACCATCCGTAGAGGACCGCTAGGCCTTCGAGATCGGTCGCCTCACTCGACCACTCCCACACTGCAGAGAACGAACCCGAGCTGAGGTACTCGTGACGAGCGACGCGCAGAACACCGGTGGACGACTCATAGTGAGAAGTGAAGACATCACCGAGCTGATCGCCATCTACGTCTTGAATCAGCAACATCGTATCCAGCAGGGTGGCATCCGCCTGGCCGAGGCTAGACGGGGCGGCAACGGTGTCGAAGACGGCGCCGTCCAAGATGGGCACGGCACGAACCCCCACGGAATCAAGGACCCCGGCCAACCAAGAGCCGGTACCCACCCCTTCGACCGGTTCGGGGCCACCGAAGACCGCAAGATCGGAGTCGTAGGCGGTCAACACACCGCCCAAGTTGGTGACGAGCAAGCGGCCCAAGGGGTCGGAGCCCGCCACCGCAGTTTCCGCATCGAGGACGAGGCTGGGGCCCGCGGCAATGACGCCGCTCGGACCAAAATCCCACCGGACCAGGGTCTGGCCCTGCCAGAGCAGGAGGCCCTGAACCGTCGAGCTGTCCGGCTGAGACAAGGGGACGACTGGGCTCGGGTAGCCCAGACCATCCAGCACGTCGGCGCCGCGAGCAACCCCATAGCCGTCGACCGACCACGGCGTATCCAGGCTGCAGGTGAGCGCACACGTAAGCTGCTGCCCCTCTACGTTGGTCTCGGGGTAGGCCCAACCGTCGGTCTCACCCACGAGGAGTTCCGGCAGACCGTCACCGGTTCCGTCGACAAGACCGTAGAGGTAGCGGTCCGCCACCGAAACGACTGGGGTGCCGGTCGCTGCGTCCAAGACCACAACCCCAAGGGCGCCTGGAGCATTGAGACCATCGGAGAAGACGGCGCCGTCCCCGTCGACCTCATCTTCCCCGGCGTTCCTGACCGTGTAGACGAACTCGAGATTCCCGTCCCCGTCCAAATCAGCCACTGGCGGCCCGGAGTACAGGGGAATGGCGTCCTCGCCACCCGAGGAATCAGCGTAGTTCCGCATCCATCCCGAGGCCTCTCCCGGGGTGCCGGAAGCAAAGGCCTCGTCGAGACCCAGGGCCCCCGCGACCAGGGACACAGAACCCAGAGTGCTGACGAAAACGAGGTCCTCGTCGCCGTCCAGATCCACGTCGATCGCCTCGGGAGCGGGGGGCACAAAGGTGGTGGGGAAGACCCCTTCGAGGAGGACCTGGTCACACAGACAGACGCTCTGGTCGTAGTCGTCGCAGACGGCGCCGGTCTCCAGGGAAGAGCACAGGCGTTTCAGGCCCAGGTCTGCCCCATGAAAGGTCGCTATCTCCGAGCGTAGTCCGTCTCCGTCAAAGTCACCCATCACCGTCCGGGTGAAGTTCAAGTACGCCCCCTGCAGGGCAGCGGTGACGATGCGCTCCCGAGCGTCTCCGGTAGACAGATCCACCAAGTACAGGCTTCCGTCTCCATTCATTTGGGCAGCAAAGAGGATCTCGTCAGCCCCGTCGCCATCAATGTCGCCGACCGCCATCTCCTCCTTGCCCACGCCGGAACCACCTCCGAGTCCGGAATACGACCAGAGGGTTGCACCTGAACCCGCATCCACCACTGCAAGTCCGCCCCCCATGTACCAAGAGGTCGCAATGATCTCGTCGTCCTCACCGTCACCGTCGGTGTCGGCGAAGCCCCAGATGCTGCCGATTCCGAGAGCTTGGCTCTGCCAAATCAAATCGAAAGTCGAGGCGTCGAACGCGGCCACCCGCTCTTGGTGCACCGTGACGATGTCGAGCTGACCGTCGGCGTCAACGTCGGCGAAGTGCGAGGCGCCAAACTCCTCACCAGAGAGTGCAACGGACCACGAGACGGCGGGCAACTTGTCTGGCGCGCTGCTGATGGCGCCAGCGCCGGTCGCCCGGCCCTGACCCAAGGTGTCGCCACCCCGGTGTACCCACTCCCCAGCCCAGGCAGAGCCAGCCGCTGCCGCGACAATCCCCAACCCGACTGCACCCGCCGCCAACAACACTCGGCTCCGCGAACGGTTCATCTAGCCCTTCCCTCCCATCGTCGTCCCCAAATCAAGACGTATCGAGAACGTCGGCAGAATAACGAATGGCGGGAACGGGCACCAAGGGCCCCCTGAAACCCTGAAGCCCAACGGAGCCACATAGAGCCCCTGTGGACCGGCAGTTGAGCTGGGTCGTCCACACGCCCCGGGCTCCCCAGAACGAGGACAGCCCGCACCCTAAGGAGCGGGCTGTCAGTCGATGGTCGGGGCGAGAGGATTTGAACCTCCGGCCCCCTGCTCCCGAAGCAGGTGCGCTACCAGACTGCGCTACGCCCCGCCGTGGCTCTTTCGAGCGGGCGGAAAATACGCAGCGGCCGGCAGGCCTGTCAAGCGGAGAGCGCATGGCGCATGGCGGCGATCGTGCCTTCGTAGTCCCCACTGCCAAAAATACCCGACCCGGAAACAAGGACGTCGGCCGCCGCAAAGTCGTGGATGTTGTCCAGCTTCACTCCGCCGTCCACCTCGATAAGGACCTCGAGACCGCGTTCGTCCAGGTGGCGCCGCAGGGCCCCAGCCTTGGCGATGGCCGAAGGGATCGCGCTCTGCCCCCCCCAGCCGGGGTTCACCGTCATGATCAGGACCAAGTCGAGGTCCTCGAGTACGGCGTCCAGCGCCGAGAGCGGAGTACCCGGATTGATCGAGACGCCAGCCTGGATGCCAAGACTCCGAATGGTGCGAAGGGTCATGTGGAGGTGGGGACAGGTCTCCTGATGGACGGTGAGCACCGAGGCCCCGGCCTTTGCGAAGGCCTCGAGTTGGCGCTCGGGCTTCTCGATCATCAGGTGAACATCGAGCGGCAAGCTGGTGTGCCGACCGACCGCAGCACAGATGGCAGGCCCGAGGGTCAAGACGGGTACGAAGTGGCCGTCCATCACATCCACGTGAATCCAATCGGCGCCGGCCGCCGTCACGGCCTCCACCTCGGCGCCGAGGCGTCCAAAGTCCGCCGAGAGGATGGAGGGGGCAATCCGCATGGCCCGGGGTTCGGTCATCACTGCTCCAAACGGGCTGGGAGACAGAGGTCGTCTCCCGGACCCAGAGAGTAACCGCGCAAGAAGTCGGCGGCATCCAGGGCCTTCCTACCGGGGGGCTGGACCCGGGTCAATACCAGGGCGCCCTCACCGCAGCGGACGCGAATGCCCCGGTCGTCGGCAGACAGCACCTGACCCGGCGAAGCGCTCGCAGCCCGGGCTTCATCCTCCGACATCGCCTCGGCCTGGGCGCTGAGTACTTTGAGCTGGCTGTCGCCGTAGCCACAAAATGTGCCCGGCCAGGGGTGGAGCCCACGAACCTGGGCCGCGAGGGCGGCTGCGCCGCGGCTCCAGTCCAGCCGGCCATCGTCCTTGCTCAAGAGGGGAGCGTGGCTGATCCCCTCCTCCGGCTGGGGACGGGCGACAAGCGTGCCCGCAGCGAGCGAGCGGAGCGTATCGGCCAGGAGCTCGGCGCCCAGACCAGCCAGACGTTTCCCGAGCTCTCCAGCCGTCTCCCCGGTCCCAATCGGCGTGTGGCGAGTCTGCAGGATGGGACCGGTGTCGAGGCCTTCCTCCATCCACATCGTCGTCACTCCAGTCTCGTCCTCCCCCTTTAAGATGGCCCACTGGATCGGGCCGGCGCCCCGGTAAGCCGGCAGAAGCGAGGCGTGGACGTTGATACAGCCGAAGCGAGGCGCCTCGAGGAGTCGGGTAGGAAGGATGCGCCCGTAGGCAATGACGACGGCGACGTCCAGGTCCCATCCCTCCATCGTGCCCGGGAACTCACCGCTCCGGAGCTTGCGGGGCTGGTAGAGGGGCAGGCCCAGCTCCTGGGCTCGAAGGGCTACCGGTGGAGGGCGGAGGCTGCGCCCCCGGCCACTCGGCTTGTCGGGCTGGGCCACCACCGCCACCAACTCGACCCCCTCGAGGCCAAGGGCGAGGACATCCAGCGTGGGGACGGCGAGAGCTGGAGTGCCGAAAAACGCGACACGGAGCGCGCGCTCAAGCACCTGGGTGGGCAGCACCGCCTGCGGATCGAGAGCCATCCCGTCGCCTCTTCTTCAGCTTCTTCAAGTAGAGCTGCCGCTTGAGCGGACTCATGCGGTCAACCAAGGTAATGCCGTCTAAGTGGTCCATCTCGTGCTGGAAGACCACCGCATAGAAATCGTGCGCCTCGAAGCGGAAGGCCTGACCCGTGCGGTCGAGGGCCTCGATCACGACGCACCGGTCCCGCTCCACCTCGATGGTCATGTCCGGCACCGACAGACAGCCCTCGTCGTATGCGCATCGGCCCTCGCGCTCGACCACGACAGGATTGATGAGTTCGCAGAGGTAGGCCCGGCTGCCTAGCTCTTCGTCGTCGGGCTGCTGTTGGGACAGACCGTCGCGTACCGGCACCGCCACAACCACGAGACGCTCGGATACACCGACCTGCGGCGCGGCCAGGCCAATGCCCGGAGCGGCGTACATCGTCTCGGCCATGTCGTCGAGGAGCTGACGAATGCGGTCGTCCACCTCTCCCACCGGAGTTGCCTTGCGACTCAAGAGGGGGTCAGGGACCTCGACAATGGGGAGAATTGCCATGGCCCCTATATAGTCCCCGCCCACCAGTAGGCCAAGGCGCGGCTCGGCGCCTGCTAAGTTGCCAAGGTGGTTCTACGAGGCTCGATCGCATCCTATGCCCCTTCCCTAGACCGTCGGGTTCTTCGGGCAGCGCTGAATCGTTCCAGCGAAGAAGCCGGGGATCTTTCGACGCTCGTTACCCAAGTCTGCGGACGGGTCGGCCGAGAACCTGGGCGGTGGGTTGGACCAGCCGAAGAGTCCCTGCTGACCGTCCTCCGACAGGGCGTCGAAGCACGGGGAGGCGAAGTGATCGCGGTTCCGTCCTTCGGGCCGGCCGAATACGTCCCACTCCTCTCATCCCCTGGGCTTGAAGTCCGGTGGATAGAGCCCAGCGAGGGGGCCCTCAGTCCCGGCCTAACCGAAGTAGCAACCGCGATTGAAAGCGGCGCAAAGGGCGTACTGCTGGCCCCGGTTGCCGGCCCTCTGGCGACCCTGCCTGCAATCGCCGAGCTCTGCTCCAAACAAAAGGTCCTCCTCGCCCTGGACCTCCGGCAGGTCTCAGGCAGCCGAATGAGCGATCAGCGGCTGGGCGCATTGGGGGACTTTGTGCTGCTCAGTACGGATGGGGAGCCGCCCCCCTCGGTCTGTCCCGGCGCGATCCTCGCGGGAGAGAGCAAGCCCCCCACCATAGACTCCCAGCCGCGGGGCCTTGGCCTCCGCTGGGCCCTCTCGGTCTTGCTCAGTTCCCTCCGCGACGAACCCCGCATTCGGGCCTGGACAGGCCATCGTTTGAACAACGGCCGCTCCACGTTGGGCCTATGCCCTAGCGTGCCTCCCGCCTGGTCGGTGGCCGCCGCTGCGGCTCGTCTCAAGGACGCAGACGCCCGCGCCGTCCAGCGCACCCGGCATGGCCGCTCCCTCCGAGCACACTGCGCCAACGTCCCTGCCCTCTGTCTCCTCCCGACCCCGCCGGGCTCCCAGCCAGCCGGAGGGAGCCTCCCCGTCCTCGCAGTGCAGGGAGAGACCATGCGTGCTGAATTGGCGGCGCAAGGAGTCTGGACCCTACCCATTCCCCAGTGGCTGGCTCCGGTCGAGGAGCGGGGCGAACGGGCCCAGGAGATCCTGAGTAGCTTGCTCTTGCTCCCGCTCCACCCCTACTACCGAAACCGCGAGCTGCGCTGGCTCGCGGAATCCATGCGCCGGTCCAGCCTTCGGGTACACGGCACCGGCTGGAGTGATCCGAGCGAGGAGCCCGCCGTCCCACACGCGGACTGAGTCGTACCGAGGGCCAGGACTTTCGACCTCCCGAGGACACAGGCCCAAAGAGCTCTAGGGCCCAGCGATCCCCCGCCTAAGTCGGCGATCTACAGCTGGTCCGATGAGACGTCCACGTCGCACCGTTCAGCCTCGAACCGAGCGTCTACCGTGCCGATCGTGGCCCCAGTTGCATCACCTAGGTCAGCATCAACCTCCACATTCCAGCTCGTCTCGGTGCCAGCGGTGAGTTCCACCGTCCCTCCATTGATGACGAAAAAGTCGATGATGCCCGGCTCTACTTCGTTGATGAACTGCGTCCAGTTGGTCTGATCGAAATCGTCTGGACCGAGGCAGTCGTAGGCATCCGCGTAAAGCTGCCAATAGTTGTTCTCGTAGTAGACCAGCTGGGCCTCGAAAATCCCGTCATTGCCTCCGCCGTACTGGGCGTAGGTGCCCTCGTCCGGGGAAGTCTGGGCGTCAAGAGACTCGCCCACATCGCTACGGCTCAACTGGATGCTCAGGCTCCGGCTGCCCTCCCCTTCGACCGTCGCATAGGCCGCGGCCAGGTCGTCGTAGTAGAGGTCTGTCGACTCGCAGACTCCCTGACCATCGGCCTGGCGTTGGGTGTGCTGCGCCAAGGCATCGACGCGATCCTGCTCGGCGCGACCGCGCTTGGAGCAGAGGTCGGCGACGTTGCTGAGAATGAGGCGGTGCCGTCGCACGCTACTCCCGTTCTCGACCAGCCAGAGCTGAGAGGCCGGAGTAAATCCATCGGCTCCTTCGATGGAGATGCTTCCACATCCGCCAAGACCGGCAAGCAGCAGGAGGAGGGCTATCGAAGCGAGGAAGGGGTGGGCCCAGCGGCCACGGCCGTTCGGTGTCGTCATGGGGCCGGAGGCTAGCACGCAGCCTGCCGGACCGACGGGGTCTCGACGCGCCCGCCAAACCCAGGCCGGCACTTCTCTCTCGTGCTTCTGGTAGAGGTGGCCTCGACCCCCGGAGTCGAATGTCGGGGGGGGGCGCATTCGACGCTACCGGGAGTCGAGACCCCAACTCCGGAACGACCTCGCGTCTCGGACCGCGCGCTGTTCCCCCACGCTACTTCGAGTCTACTGGATCCGTAGTCTGCGTCAATTTGAGATACGGTCTGATATCGGCACGCTCAGTAGCCTTCCGAGTCGGAAACCGTGTCGCTCATGTCGATGTCCCGATCCGGCTCTTCGACCTGTTCTGAGTCGAAACGCACCCCAACATCAAATTCGCCCGCTACCTGAACCTCCCCGTCCTTCGCAGAGAAGCGATCAGACGTGAACTTCAGGTCATAACGTCCTCGGGCCACCGCATCGCCGTCTTCGTCCGGCAGGAGCAGTTCCACCATCTCAACGGTACCCGTCATCGTCTCGTCGGCGCCGTTGGCCATGCCGAGGTGCAGGTCATCGTCCTCGTTGCCGAAGCGATCGGCCGAAAAGACCTCGATACCCACCTGGAGGCGTGCATAGACCTCAATGTCGCACTGCGGCAAGGGCGGGGTCTCTTCGCCGTACACCAGGTGTCCGTCCGCATTTTCCTCGGGTTGGTTCGCGTTGTAGTTGACCCGAAGAGTGCGGGGATAGGTCCAGTCGGAGGATTCGAAGGTCTGTGGCCGCCCTTGGCAAGCCGTCGAGCGCACATCATCGGCTCCAGGCAGGTTGACGCTGAGAACCAGCCGAAGGTCTTCGCCGAGCCCGGTATAGCCGCCGCCGTTGTCAATCAGCTCGGTCCTGAGGCAGCGCCCGATTCCCGTGCGATCCCCAACCCCCAACTCTGAGCCGCAGCCGCTCCCGCCAACACCGTAGAGTTCGTCGGCGTTCTCCATGTAGGCCCAGGAGTCGTAACCGTCTTCCGCCAAGCCGGCGAAGGCCTCTCCGACGTCGAGGTGAGCGGTGATCTGGAGGTCGCCCTTTTGGGTGACCAGGCCGCGGACCCGCGTGGTCTCGTAGGGAAGGTAGAGGTCGACAAGCCCAGTGGACTCCATGGCGTCGACCTCGCAGTTGTCGTCGTCGGGAGGACAGGCGGGGGTGCGCCCCTCGAACATCGCCTGCCATGCCTCCTCACGCCCGGTGGGGTAGAGCAGACTCAAGTACTGGTCGTAGTTCTCCGAGCTCACCTTGAAGAAGACGTGGGCATCGGCCTCCCCCCAGAAGCAGCCCGAGCACAGCAGTCCCAAGGCAGCGAGTGGAACGAAGGTCTGGGCGAAAGGTCGAAACATAAGGAGCTCGCGAAAAAAGGCAGCGCGGGGAATCTACCGCAACCGAGCGCGGAACCAAAGAGTTCCCCCAGGTGTCAAAGGATCGTGAACGAACGTCCGATAGGAAGAACAGAGCGCCGGGGCGGAGGACGGAGGGAGCATTGCAGTGCCCAGACCTTGGATAAGAAGACCGGTCCGAGAGGACCGCCAACGCCGCGAACCCCAGCGGCTTCCCCTGCGCATCGAGGAACCTCCGCCTGGCTGGCTGGAAGAACAGCAGCGTCGACGAGACGAACGGGAAGAGGTGCCAACGGGAGAGCGAGGGGTCTTGATCTTCGAACTCAGTGCTTCCCGGGGGTCCTAGCCGCCGTTGCCCACAGCGCGGAGCCGCGTCTCCGGCGCAGGCGTCTCACCGGCGTCGGAATTCCGAGCAGAATCGAGGCCCAAGAGCAGCAGGCGGTTGCCACGGAAATCGACGCCGGCCTCGACCTCATCGAGGGTGCCCCGTTCGATCAACTCCCGTCGCGTCCGGGCCGCCTTGTACTGCGCTCCAGTAGCCAGCCGGGTTTCGCCCCGGGAGGCGTGAATGACGGCGAGGTTGCGAAGGCAGGCGTAGAGCCCTCCGCTGTCCTTGGCCCGTTGGAAGAGAAATTTTGCACGGAAGCAGTGAAAGACTGCGCCATCCCGGTCCTCAAGATTCTGAAGGACGACAGCAAGATTGTGGTTGGCAGCTGCGGCCTCGGCGGCGCTCATGCGCTCCATCGGACCGAGGCAGCGCGTGAGCAGGTGAGCCGCGGTCTGGTACTGGCCCAGTTCGGCCTCTTCGATCCCAACGACATAGACCTCGACCGCCTCCGACGGCGCCGGCGGTGCCTCGGGCACGAGATCTCGCCAAACGCGAAGTACCTCCATGCTGTCCTCCACAGGGCCTCTTGCGCGGTGAGGCCATGTCTAGGCGTTTTTTACCATAACTGGGACGAATGGCGAGACCTTCTGGTGCGCCTCGGCTCGACAGAGGCGGTCAGCTCGGGGGAGAATCTGTCCGATGCTCTCTAAGAAACCCCGACTCGGAAGCTCGCACCGCCCAGCCTTCGGTCCCGGATTGAGTCCCGCCGTTGCGGCCCTCTTCGCGGCACTGGTCGCCTTCCAACCCTTCAATTCGGAGGCCCGCGAGGACTTCTTTGAGGCTGCAGCCTTGGGCATGGCCGGTGCGGTCCGGACGGTTCCCGTCGACACCTCCTCAGTTCACCTCAACCCCGCCGCGATGGTGGTCCGTGCCGAATACCTGACCTCCTTTGGCTACCAACACCACGGCCGCGAGCAGGGTCACCTCCTGACTTGGGGGGCTGTGGACTCCAAGACCAGCAACTTTGCCCTGGGCACCCTCTACGCCTTGGACAACTTCAGCCCCCCCTTTGCCGCAGAAAAGGACGCGCGCTGGTTCCCGATCGACACCGACACCTCGATCGAGGACGGGCGGATTACC
>CAZQTQ010000071.1:0-266 GCA_964596025.1 uncultured Rickettsiales bacterium | reverse complement strand
TCGCTGCCGCCTACGCCTTCCTCGGACGTCGCCTGAACGTCGGGCTGAGCGGCCGGGTACTCCGAAAGCTCTACGACCTCTACCCCGACAAGACCCAGTTCACGATGGACGCAGGGTTCAGCGTCTTTCCGACCCAGGCCATCGGCCTGAGCGTCTCGGCACAGAACTTCATCCCCACCGAAGACGAGCGCTTTCCCGTCCGAATTGCCGGCGGGGTGGCTTTACAGATCGAGCCGATTTTGCGGGTGGGCGTGGACGTCGTGGTC
>CAZQTQ010000070.1:8887-13932 GCA_964596025.1 uncultured Rickettsiales bacterium | reverse complement strand
GATCTCCCACTCCAGTCGCTGCAGCTCTTTCTCTTGTTCGAACTTGGACTGCTGCTTCTGATCGCGTTCGGTCACGCTGGAATCCGAGCGCTGAGCCAGCGTAGCGAGTTCCTTATTCAGGCCCTCACACTCATCCTGAAGGCGGGCGTACTGCGCGTTGTGTCGTTGAATGTCCAGTTCGGTCTGGGCGATCTTCTGGGTGAACCGCTGCGTGTCGTTCAGGGTTCGGGTTAAGAACTCGACCTTTTCGTCGAGGATGTGGGAGAGCTCGTCGTTGAGTTGGACGAGGCGATTGTCGCTGGTGACTGCCGCCGCTTTCGCCATGGAGGGGCTCCTTGGGAGAGAAGTCGTTTCGGCGGGGGCTGAGTTCGCCGGTAGGGCGGAACGCCGGACCCCCACCAGGTCCAGAGGAAGGGGGCCGTACAAGTGGCCGACCCAACCTTAATACCGGGACGCTAACAGAGGGCTTGAAGTCGAGTCAATGGGCTGGATTGGCCCTTCTTCGCGGCTCCGTTCACAATGCAGCGATGGCTGTCTTTGCGCTCGGCCCCGAAGGGGCTCTGGAGTCCAGATTATTGGCCGCCCTTTGCGGCGTTGTCCTCGGGCTCATCGTTCCGACCACTTTCGGATGGTCTGAGGAGGCCCCTCCCTCCCCCTTCTCTCCCGAGCAGCAGTTCCAGGACGCCATGGCCGCGGCCGAGGCGGGCGAGTTGTTGGCCGCTGAGGCAGGCTTCGAAGACTTGGTGGCCCGGGGGCGTGCCGAGGAGGACATTCCTCCTCGACTCCGGGCTTCCGCCCTCTTTGCCTTGGGCGAGATTTCGCTGCAGCGCGGGCGTCGAGCGGAGGCTTGGGAACGGATTACCGAGACAGCTGAGACCCTCTTGGACCTAAGCACGGGGGACGTGGAGAGTGGAGTTCACCCCTTGGAAGCGGTGGCGCTGCTGCATCAGGTGGCTCAGGGCCTCCAGCAAGCCGGAGAGCGCGACGAAGCGACGCGCTACGCCGGAGAATCGCTTCGCTTTGTGGACCGCGTTCTTGCTGCTGGGCACCGTCCCGATTCCATCGGCCACGTGTTTGTGGGTGTCGTGGTCTTGCGTGCATTGATCCTCGCAGTGGCCGAAGGGGCAGGTGCTGCTGAGTTGCCGGGCTTCCTCGAGTTCTTGGGCCCGCGCATTCCCTCCGTTCTTGCAGGCTTGGGCAACGGGCGGGGGGGGGTGGAAGGGCTCCTGTCTGCAGCCCGCGCCGTTGCTCGGGCGCTGGTCCACGATCAGAGTCCAGCGATGGCGGTCGATGGCTTCGCCGCGCTGGCGCTGCTGTCGGCCGATCGGGGAGATCGGGCACAGTGGCGTGCCGATTTGGATGACCTGCTCTGGTGTTGGATCCACATGGGGGATCGTTCCATGGTCCAGTGGACCTTGGCCGTCCTCGAGCAGGACAGCTCGGAGGATGAGAGCGTGTCTTCGGGGCGCTGGGCCAACCGGGCGAGTCTGGCTGCGGCCCAGGGGGAGCTGCTCTATGCCGATGCCCTCCTTGGAGCGGCGGAGCGGCAGGCTCGCCAACGAGAAGACTTGGGTACGGCCGCCGCTCTTCGGTCTCGGAGGGCTCAGGTGGCTGCGGCAGGCGCCGCCCCCATGTCGGTCTCGGTCAGCCTGTACCGAAGTGCTGCCCGGCAGTTTGCGCGAATCGATCGACCGGGTGATGCGGTGACCGAAGAGAGCTTGGCGATTGAGCTCCTGCGGGAGGCAGGTGAGCTGCGAGCAGTGTCGAAAGCGCTGAGTGGCTTGGACACCAATTGGGCAGAGCAGAGCGTCGGGATCGACGCCCGGGCGCGTCTGATCCTGGCCCAAGCCCAGGTAGCGGCCGCTTCCGGGGACCGGGAAGGTTCGAGAGCCCTCTTGGGCGATGTCGGCACTCTTCTCTTCGGCCAGGAGCGGGCCTGGGACCTGGGGCACCTTGCGTCACTCTACGGTCTCTTGGAGCTCCAGGCTGGGGCTTGGAAGGAGGCTGAAGAGGCCTTCGAGGCGGCGACTGAATTCGAGGCAGCAGTGGGCTTGGGACCCGCGGCTTGGCGTGCCCAGCTCGGTTTGACCAGCTTGGCTCGGATCTACGGCGGATCTGGAGGCGAGGAGGGGAAGAACGGTGAAGTCGCAGTGGATCTGGCTCGAGCTAGTCGGGCCGCTGTGCTGTGGGCAACCAGCCAGGACTCGGACGTCCTGGGCCGGCGCCGCCGGGCCGTGGGAGACCGCAGCCGCCCCCTCTTTCCGGGGACCTGGGCCCTCGTGTTTCACGCATCGATCCGTCCTGGGGATGAGCCGGACGGAATCGTCGATGGCCTGCGGATGGCGCAAGTTCGGGAGGCGCTCGCGCCCTACCGGCCGTTGATGGCCCGGGAAAAAGAGGGAGGCGTGTTTCGTCACCTCGCCGAGCTGCGGACCTCGGTGGGAGCCCTATGCCTTCGGCTTCGACGTTGCCTCTTCCCGGGGCGGGAGGACCATCCCTTGGAGGTTCGGGCTGACCTCTTGGAGCAGCTGGAGGCGGCCCGCGCCGAGGAGGTGATTCACCTGCGGCAGCTCGAGGAGGAGGAGCCGGGCTGGGCCTTGCTGGCGGGGGCGGGAGCAGAACGAAGTCCTGCTCCGCCGCCCTCGGGTCTTCACTGGCTTGCCTTTGGAGGCGCGGGTGACCAGGGATGGGTCGAAGAGCGCACGGCGGAGACCACACGCCGCCAGACCCACGAGAGCTGGCAGGCTGGTCTCCCGCAAGATCTGGCGAGCTGGCGCGAGGCCCTTCGGACTGGGCGGATTTTCTCGGCAACGCGCATTGCTCGCCTAAGCCGCCCGTTGCTGAGCGGGGCGGTCGACCGCCGCAGAACAGGCGACGGAGAAGCGCTCTTGCTCTCGGCCCCACCGTCGCTCCAGACCTTGCCGCTGGGCGAGCTGAAGCTCGACGGTCGAATGCTCCTCGAGCGGGGCCCAGTTGTACGGTTGGCCTCGCTGCAGGCGCATGAGGTGTTGGTCCGGCGGGAGTTCGAGGCGGAGGCCCGCCTCTGGGCGGTGGGCCTCCGCCATGGTTCGGCTGTGGGGACTGCCGAGGCGGCTGCAGTGCTGCTTCGGGAGGTCGCTGCCTACGGGCCCGAGCCAACGCCTGGTCGCCTCGGGGGGCCTCTACCACCCATCTTGGCCCTGGAAGAACTCAGCGGTGACCGGAGGGGGTCGGTCATTTTGGTCGAGGACGGTCCCGCTCTGGACACTCCGCCCACTGCCTTGCTCCTGGCGGGGGCCCGTGCGGTGCTTCTTCGGGCGGGGGGAGAGCCGCTCGATGTCGCCTACGAAGATGCTCGCCAGGAACGTCTGCGCTCGGCTTTGGCCCAGGGGGCGGGTCCGATGCGAGCGGCGGTAGAGGCCGGCTACGGCGCCGGTTGGCACCCCGCGGGTGTCGCGCCGGACTCGATGCCAAACGAGCGGTGGGTCTATTACGGAGTTCCCGACCCCGCGGTCTCGCCTCGGACAACTGCTCCCTAACCGCGCGCTTCGACAGACCCCCGCTCGGCGCTCAACCTCGTATCGAGCCAGGAACCGATCTGATCGGGCTTCAAGCGCGCCGTCTCCATGGTGGCTCGGGTCTTGGCCTCGATCTCACCGTCCTGATCGTACGACCGGCCGACGAGCAGTACGTAGGGGAAGCCGATCAGCTCGAGGTCCTTCATCTTCGCACCCGGTGAGAGCAGACGGTCATCCAGGAGTACGTCCACCCCGGCGGCCTTTAGCTCCTCGTACAGCGCTTCGGCTGCCTCTAGGAGGTGGGCCTTCTTGGGGGTCAGACAGGCGACGACGACCTCGAAGGGGGCGATCGGGGCCGGCCAGACGATGCCGTGTTCGTCGGCCTTCTGCTCCACCGCAGCAGCCACCACTCGGGACACGCCGATGCCGTAGCAGCCCATCACAAAGGGCTTCTCGCGACCACTCTGATCCATGCAGGTAGCACCCATGGCAGCCGAGTACTTGGTGCCGAGCTTGAAGATATGGCCAACCTCGATGCCGCGAGCCAGCCTCAGCGGTTCTCCGGACTCCAGCGCAGGCTCGCCTTCGCGCGCAAGCCGGAAGTCGGCGTAGCCGGGGTCGGCAAAGTCCCGTCCGATGTTTGCGTCGAGCGCGTGCTTGTCCGTCTCATTGATGCCGCACAGCAGGTTCCGCATACCGCGAACCGTCTTGTCGGCCACGACTTCGAAGGCATCGCTCAGCCCGATGGGACCGGCAAAGCCTTGTTTGGCTCCGGTGTGCTGCTCGATCTCCTCGGGGCTCAACATCCGCAGGGTCAGGCCGCCGGTGTGGTTGCGCAGCTTGATCTCGTTGACCTCCTGGTCCCCGCGAATCATCGCCGCCCAGAGGACTTCGTCCTCGGTGTGCACCGCTGCAAAGAGCACGGTCTTCACCATGGCGGACGTTGGCACGTCGGGAAAGAAGTTGCCGAGTTCTTCGCAGGTGCGAATGTTCGGAGTGTCCTCAACGCGCAGGGGCTGAACTTCGTCTTCGCCCCTCACCGGCTTTGCGACTCGAGAGCTTGCCTTCTCCACGTTGGCCGCATAGCCGCTTGTCTCGTCGAGGAGGATGGCGTCCTCGCCGGTCTCGGCCGCGACCATGAACTCCATCGAGCCCGAGCCTCCGATGTCTCCCGGATCGGCGTCAACCCCAAAGCTGTGAAGCCCCATGCGGGCGAAGATCCGGTGGTAGGCGAGACGCATCTGCTCGTAGCTGGAGTCCAGGCCGGCTTCGGTGACGTCAAAGGAGTAGGCGTCCTTCATGAGGAACTCCTTGACCCGAAGCAGCCCGAAGCGCGGCCGCAGTTCGTCTCGGAACTTGGTGTGAATTTGGTAGAGGCACAGCGGAAGCTGTTTGTAGGACTTCACGGTTTGGCGCACGTAGGCGGTCACCACTTCCTCGGCGGTCGGCGCCAAGCCGTAGGTGACCTGCTTGCGATCGGTGGCGGTAAACATTGTTCCGCTCGCCCGGTACAGGTCCCAGCGACCGCTTTGTCGCCACAGGGCTTCG